>NZ_JBHZGL010000004.1:0-276621 GCF_051900415.1 Frateuria sp. GZRR35 | reverse complement strand
CCCTCACCCCAACCCTCTCCCCGAAGGGGAGAGGGAGTCCGGCGACGCAACGCGATGCGGCAACACGGATGGCGGTGCCTATCTTCCTCTCGCCTCCGGGGAGAGGACCGAGGTGAGGGGCTGGGGCTCGCGGGGAAGGAGAGAAACATCGCTCTGGCGTTGGTTCGTCGCAAGAATGGCCCCTCACTCCAACCCTCTCCCCGAAGGGGAGAGGGAGTCAGGTGACGCCCGCGATGCGGCAACACGGATGGCGGAGCTTGTCTTCCTCTCCCCTCCGGGGAGAGGACCGAGGTGAGGGGCTGGGGCTCGCGGGGAAGGAGGCAACCATCGCCCTGGCGTTGGTTCGTCGCAAGCAGGGCCCATCGCCCCAATCTTCTCCCGAAGGAAGTGAGGGCCGACAATCATCAGGCGTGGGCGAGACCCGTGACGTGGCGGTCGTCGTCATACTCGACCACGCTGTCGGCCAGCGCGGGCAGGGTGGTGAGCGCGTGGCGGCTGAGGCGTTCGAAGTGCGCGAGGAAACGCACCATCGCTTCGGCGTCCATCGCCAGCGGCGCCTTGCGCGCCAGCAGCGCTTCTTCCTGTTCGCCACGCCAGCGACGCACGACGTCCCAGCTCGGCGCCTGCAGCACGATCAGTGCATCGAGCTTGCGCCACAGCGGCTGGTAGGCGCGCAGCTGCTTGTTCACCCAATGGCGCCAGCGGCAGTCCGGGTCATCGTCGCGTTCGAGCGCGTTGACTGGCGTTTCCAGCGCCGCCTGCAACTGTGGTCGCAGGCCCAGCGCCCAGCCTTCCAGGATCACCAGCTTCGGCGGGCGCGCGACCTTGGGCCAGCGCGAGGGCGGCACGCGGGTATCGCGACCCTTGTCGAAGCGCGGCCAGGTCACCGGCAGCTTCTCCGAGGCCTGCGGCAGCGCGGCCAGCACCGAGAGCAGCAGCTCGATCTCGTGCGTGCCGGGCACGCCGCGCGTGCGCAGCAGCGGATGCACCTCGCGCGCCAGCGTCTCGCGCTCGCTGCGCGGGTAGTAGAAGTCGTCCAGCGCGAGCACGTCGGTTGGCCAGCCGCGAGCTTCGGCCTCGGCCTTCATCACCCGCGCCAGCGTGCTTTTGCCACTGCCCTGCAGGCCGGAGAGGCCGAGGATGTAGGGGCGGCGTGAACGCGCAATGCGGCCGGCATAGTGATCCAGAAGGTGGCCGGCGAGGGCGACGTTCTGCGTGCTAGCATCGTTGGTCATCCGCGCATGATGGCGCGGCGCCGCCACGATGCAAGAGTCATGCTCAAACGCGAGATCCTGGACACCTTCCGCGGCCTGCTCGAGGAGGCCACCACCGGCGGCGACCCCGAACCCACCGCAATGAACCTGGCGACCGCCGATGCGGCCGGTCGGGTCAGCTCGCGCATCGTGCTGCTCAAGGGCGTCGACGAGCGCGGCTTCCGCTTCTTCACCAACTACGAAAGCGACAAGGGCGTGCAGTTAGACGCGCACCCGCAGGTCGCGCTGTGCTTCCACTGGAAGCACCTGCGCCAGGGCGTGCAGGTTCGCATCGAGGGCGCCGCGCGCAAGCTGCTGGCGGAGGAGTCGGAGGCATATTTCGCCAGCCGCGCGCGCGGCAGCCAGATCGGCGCCTGGGCGTCGCTGCAGTCGCAGACGTTGCCGGATCGCGAGACCTTCGAGCAGCGCTTCGCGCGTTGCGAGAAGGAATACGAGGGTCGCGACGTGCCGCGCCCGCCGCACTGGGGCGGCTTTGTGGTCGAACCGGACATGATCGAGTTCTGGTACGGCGCACAATTTCGCCTGCACGAGCGGGTGCGCTGGAGCCGCCACGGCCAGACCTGGACCAGCCGGCTACTTTACCCGTGAGCCACGCCCAGCCCGCGCCGCACGTCGGCCAGAACGGTTTCTCCGTGCACACGCGTGGCCGTGGCTTTTGCGAAATCACCGGCAAGGTGGCCGAGGCGATCGCCGCCAGCCACGTGCAGACGGGCATCGCCAACGTCTTCGTGCTGCACACCAGCTGCTCGCTGCTGATCTGCGAGAACGCCGACCCGACCGTGCGCGACGACCTGGAGCGCTGGTTTTCGCGCGCCGTTCCCGACGGCGAACCGCTCTTCGAGCACGACGCCGAAGGTCCGGACGACATGCCGGCCCACGTGCGCTCGATCCTCACCGGCGTGAGCCTCACCGTGCCGGTCCATGGCGGCAAGCCGCAGTTGGGCACGTGGCAGGGCATCTACCTGTGGGAACACCGCCGCGAACCGCACCAGCGCCGGGTTTCAGTGACCGTGCTGGGGCATTGATGGACGGCTTTCCGCAGCGCATCGTCTGTCTGACCGAAGAACCGACCGAAGTGCTCTACGCCTTGGGCGAGGAGCATCGCATCGTCGGCATCTCCGGCTTTACCGTGCGACCGCCGCGGGCGCGCAAGGAAAAGCCCAAGGTATCGGCATTTACCAGTGCGAAGATCGGCGAGATCCTGAAGCTTGAGCCGGACCTGGCGATCGGCTTTTCCGACATCCAGGCCGACATCGCGCGCGAGCTGATCAAGGCCGGCGTGGAAGTGTGGATCAGCAACCACCGCAGCGTGGAAGGCATCCTTGCCTATATCCGCCGTCTTGGCGCCATGGTCGGCGCCCACGAGAAGGCCGAAGCCTACGCCCGGCGTGCGGAGGCGCACATTGCCGAAATCCGCGCGGCGGCCGGGCAGTTGCCGCGCCGGCCGAAGGTCTACTTCGAGGAGTGGGACGAGCCGATCATCACCGGCATCCGCTGGGTGGCCGAGCTGATCGGTATCGCCGGCGGCGAGGACGCGTTTCCGGAGCTGGCGCGCGAGCCGCTGGCGAAACAGCGCATCCTGGCCGATGGCGCGGAGGTCGTGCGCCGCGCGCCGGACATCATCCTGGGCTCCTGGTGCGGCAAGCGGTTTCGGCCGGAGAGGGTGGCGGAGCGACCGGGCTGGGAGGCGATTCCGGCGGTGCGCGACGGCGAACTGCACGAGGTGAAGTCGCCGATCATCCTGCAGCCGGGGCCGGCGGCGTTGTTCGATGGTCTGGACGAGATACACCGCATCATCACGGCGTGGGCATCGCATCTCGCCTGATCGTGGCGCAGTCAGCGATGAGGGGACGCCAGTTGCGGTAACCCGGGTCGCAAGTCGGGTTGGGGCTCGTAGGTAACCATCAGTGCCGTTACGCAGCTAGGTAAGCCTGATTGGCCAGGATGGTATTCGGCGTAGACGACGATGGTCGCTGGGCCGCGCCGCTGGTCCAGGGTTTGCGCGGCGGGGGGCATTGCACCTGAAGGGTTCAACGGGCCGAGCATGCGTTGTACGCGGGCCGTGGACAGACAGGAGCTGTGCGCAAAGTTGACCGTGACGAACTGCACCTTGTCAGCGCTTGACCGGATCGTAATGGAGTCGATGGTGGAACCGCCGACTCGCGCAGATACGTCGGCATGGGTGACGAACCAATCGCCCAATCCACGCTGCGTACGATATCGGATCGATCTATTCGTCAGCACGCTATCCAGATAGCGTTCCATGGCTTCCAGGCTGGCTTCCGGATGCGCGGCGAGCTGGTCTACGAGTCCGCGCAAGCTCACAGGAGCGGCGGATTGCGCGATCGCGCAGCCGCCCCAGAGCACGCATATCGACCATGCCAGGGTTCTCCGCAGAAAATTCACGACCGCCTCAGTGTCCAGAAGGGGTCGGTAGCAGGGTGTGCCACATCCCGATGGCCACTTGATGTCGGAATGGCAACCATGGCGCCCAGCCGTCGACCTGGCTGCGCTCCACTGCTTTGGTGCGTTTTTCGTTTGTGCGTTCCATGCGCTTCTTTCCAGGTTAACCAGGTCAACGCTGGCCGTAAGCGGTACTTAAAACCCGCGCGCCAGCTGGTTGCCCCAGTCGAACAGCGGCGCCGCGATGAGGATGCGGGCGAGCAGCAGGCCGATCATCACCACCGCCGGCGAGAAGTCGAGCATGCCGACCACCAGCTTGCCGCGCAGTGGCCTGAGCAGCGGGTCGACGATGCCTTCCACCAGCCGCAGCACGGGGTGGTAGGTGTCCGCGGCGAACATGCTGAGCAGCGACCAGCCGAACACCAGCACCAGGTAGAACAACAGCACGAAGTCGAGCAGGTCGGCCAGCGCGAGCACCAGCAGCCCGGCCACGTGCGGCAACGCCCCGACCAAGGCGAACAGCACCACGCGCTTGATGAGCATCACCAGGTAGCACACCAGCAGCGCGGCCAGGTTGAGCCGGCGCCAGTTCGGCAGCACGCGACGGATCGGGGCAAGCACCGGGTTGGTGTAGCGGTAGACGAACTGGCTGATCGGGTTGCGGAAGTCGGCCCGCCCGGCTTCGGCCAGCAGCCGCAGCACGAACAGCGTGGCCACGACATCGAAGGCGATTTCAAGCAGCAGCGAAAACGCGTTCAGCAGGTAGATCACGGGCGTGGCTCCTTGGCGTCCAGTTCGGCGGCCAGCTCGGCCCCGCGGCGGGTGGCAGCGGCCACGGCGTGGGCGGCGACGCGCGGGAGGCCGTCGGCCGCGAAGCTGTCCAGCGCGGCCTGGGTGGTGCCATTGGGCGAGGTCACCCGACGACGCAGTTCGCCCGGCGCTTCGCCGCTCTCCACCAGCATGCGGCCGGCGCCCAGGCAGGTCTGCGCGGCCAGGGCGCGGGCGGTTTCGCGGGGCAGGCCCTGCGCCACCGCGGCGTCCTCCAGCGCTTCAACCAGTGCGAAAAAGTAGGCCGGGCCGGAGCCGGACAAGCCGGTTACCGTGTCCATCAGCGCCTCGTCATCGATCCAGCGGGTGATGCCGGCTGCATCGAGGATGTGCTGCGCCTGCGCCTTCTGCGGCGGGCTGACCCGGGCGTTGGCGCACAGGCCAGTGGCGCCGGCGCCGATCAGCGAGGGTGTGTTGGGCATGCAGCGCACGATTGGCAGGTGGGCGCCGAACCAGCGTTCGAGCTGATCCAGCCGTACCCCGGCGGCGATCGATATCACCAGCGGGCGCTGGCGCTGCAGTACGTCGCGCAGTTCTGCCTGCAGTGCCGGCATGATCTGCGGCTTGACCGCCAGCAGCAGGATCTCCGCGTCCTCGGCGGCCAGCCGGTTTTCGGCGAATGTGGTCACACCGAACTCGCGGGCGAGCGCCTCGCGCGCCTGCGCCTGCGGCTCGGCCACGCGGATGGACGAGGCCGAAGCGCCGGTCTTGAGCAGGCCGCCGATCAGGCTGCGCGCCATGTTGCCGCCGCCGATGAAGGCAAGTCGTGTCATGCCGGTCCCTTGGGTTGTGGGGCCCGATACCTTAACCCGAAGCGGCCGGCGGGCGGGTGACAAGGCCGGCCCCCCCCGGGAGGAGCGCGCCTGTGCGCGACCGCCCTGTTCGGTCGAACGCAGGGAAAGGCGTTCGGACAGGAGACAAGGGAAACCGGCGGGAAGCCATCGCAGTTTCGGCATCCGGCGGCGCCAACCTACTGGTCGCAAAGCCATTCGCGCGAGTAGTATCGGCTCGTTGCGAGGGGGTTGTCCGATGACCGGCTCGAAGGCGACGGAGCGCGTGCGCAAGCGCGCGACCGGGCGGTCCCCTGCGCAGAACCGCTATTCATCCAGACGAACGTTTTAAGGGGAAACGCCCGATGGACATCGCCGAACTGTTGGCCTTTTCGGTCAAGAACAAGGCCTCGGACCTGCATCTTTCGGCCGGCCTGCCGCCGATGATCCGCGTGGACGGCGACGTGCGTCGCATCAACATCCCGCCGCTGGAACACAAGCAGGTCCACTCGCTGATCTACGACATCATGTCGGACAAGCAGCGGCGCGACTACGAAGAGTTCTACGAGACCGACTTCTCGTTCGAGATTCCCGGCCTGGCGCGCTTCCGCGTCAACGCGTTCAACCAGAATCGCGGCGCCGGCGCGGTGTTCCGTACGATTCCGTCCGAAGTGCTGACGCTGGAAGACCTCGGCGCGCCGCGCATCTTCCGCGAACTGATCGAGCAGCCTCAGGGTCTGATTCTGGTGACCGGTCCGACCGGCTCGGGCAAGTCGACCACGCTGGCGGCGATGGTCGACCACATCAACAAGAACGAATACGGGCACATGCTCACGGTCGAAGATCCGATCGAGTTCGTGCACACCTCCCAGAAGTGCCTGGTCAACCAGCGCGAGGTTCACCGCGACACGCACGGCTTCAACGAGGCGCTGCGCTCGGCACTGCGCGAGGATCCGGACTACATCCTGGTCGGCGAGTTGCGCGACCTGGAAACCATCCGGCTGGCGCTGACCGCCGCGGAAACCGGCCACCTGGTGTTCGGCACCCTGCACACCAGCTCGGCGGCCAAGACCATCGACCGCATCATCGACGTGTTCCCGTCCGGCGAAAAGCCGATGGTGCGCTCGATGCTGTCGGAATCCCTGCGCGCGGTGATCTCGCAGACGCTGCTGAAGAAGGTCGGCGGCGGCCGTATCGCGGCGCACGAGATCATGGTCGGCATCCCCGCCATCCGCAACCTGATCCGCGAGGACAAGGTCGCGCAGATGTATTCGTCCATCCAGACCGGCCAGCAATACGGCATGCAGACGCTCGACCAGAATCTGCAGGACCTGGTCAAGCGCGGCTTGATCGCGCGGCAGGAGGCGATCGGCTATGCCAAGAACAAGGATGTGTTCAAGTAAGGCCGGAAATGGTCAATCGGGAATGGCAAATCGCAAAACCCGCTCCCGCCCGGTAGACCTCGTTCGGCAAGCGACCGCGGTTTGCTTCTGACGATTCCCCATTGACGATTCCCGATTCCCGGACATCAAGCCATGAGCGATTTCGATTTCACTTCCTTCCTCAAGCTGATGGTGCACAAGAAGGCGTCGGACCTGTTCGTCACCGCCGGCGTCGCGCCATCGATGAAGTTGCAGGGGCGCGTCGTGCCGATCACGCAGAGCCCGCTGTCCGTGCAGCAGGCGCGCGACATGGTGCTCAACATCATGACGCCAGCGCAGCGCGAGGAGTTCGAGAAGACCCACGAGTGCCAGTTCGCGATCTCCGCGCAGGGCGTGGGCCGTTTCCGCGTGTCGTGCTTCTACCAGCGCAACTGCGTCGGCATGGTGTTGCGCCGGATCGAATCGAAGATCCCGACCTTCGAGGAGCTGACGCTGCCGCCGGTGCTCAAGACGCTGTCGATGACCAAGCGCGGCATCATCATCTTCGTCGGCGCCACCGGTTCTGGTAAGTCGACCTCGCTCGCGGCGATGGTGGGCTACCGCAACCAGAACTCCACCGGCCACATCATCACGATCGAGGACCCGATCGAATACGTGCACAAGCACGAGGGCTGCATCATCACCCAGCGCGAGATCGGCATCGACACCGACAACTGGGATAACGCGCTGAAAAACACGCTGCGTCAGGCGCCCGACGTGATCCTGATCGGCGAGGTGCGTACCCGCGAGACGATGGAGTACGCGATCAACTTCTCCGAAACCGGCCACCTGTGCCTGTGCACGCTGCATGCGAACAACGCCAACCAGGCGATCGACCGCATCCTGCACTTCTTCCCCGAGGACCGGCGCCAGCAACTGTTCATGGATCTATCGCTGAACCTCAAGGGCATCGTGGCGCAGCAGCTGATCCCCACGCCGGACGGCAAGGCGCGCCGCGTTGCAGTCGAGGTGCTGCTGGGCACGCCGCTGGTGCAGGACTACATCCGCCAGGGCGAGATCCACAAGATCAAGGAAGTGATGAAGGACTCGGTCAACCTGGGCATGCGTACCTTCGACCAGAGCCTGGTCGAGCTCTACCACGCCGGCGAGATCAGCTACGAGGACGCGCTGCGCCACGCCGACAGCTCCAACGAGGTGCGCCTGCGCATCAAGCTGGCCCAGGGCGGCGACGCGCACACGCTGTCGCAGGGCCTGGAAGGCGTCGAGCTGGAAGAGACCCGTGACAACAACCAGTTTGGCGGCGGCATGCTGCGGCGCTGAGAGGAATCCGCATTTCGTTCGCGCTGAGGCGCAGCGCGAGTTCCAAGCACTGCCTTCACCCGAAGTGGGATCAAAAAAAGGAGCCCTGAGGGCTCCTTTTTGTTTCCGTACGCGACGACAGGCAGGCTTACGGCGAATCCGCGCCGGCGGTCACGGTCAGGCCGGTGGCGTCGACACTCTTTACGCCCTTGACGCTATGGGCTACCTGAATCGCCCGGTTCTTGTCCATGTTGCTGGCCACTGTGCCGGTCAACCGCACCATGCCGTCACGGGTGTCCACGGAGATCTTGCTGGCGGGGATCTCGGACGTAGTGGCGAATTCGGACTTCACCTTGGTGGTGATCCAGGCATCGTCCACTTTGCCCGGTACGGTCTGGTTGCTGGATTGCATGCTGCCGCTGGACTGCGCGTCGGCGTCCTGTGCGAGGGCCTGCGCGAACGGCACGGCGGCCAACGCAGCGGTCAGGCCGGCGGCGATGAAGGCTCGATGGAACGCGGAATGGGTACGCATGGCACTCTCCTTCGGGTGACTGTCGCAACACGATGCGTTTGCACCGTGGGAGTCATGGCAACAGGGCTGCCGTGAACGGGTTGTGGGTCCGATGCCTTGCCGTTCAGTGGCAATTACCGTTGTGAACGGCTGGCTGAAAGGAAGGTTCGAGCGGCGCGAAAAGAGAGTGAGCTGCCCGTTGTGCCTGCATCGCCCGCGCCTGCAGGAAGCCGGAAAGCAAGCGGGGCGCCCCTGGAGGCGCCCCGCATGGCAAACCCGGGGTAGCGGCTTACTTGAGCGTGGTCTGGCTGGTGATCGTCAGACCGTGATCGTCGACGCGTGCGTCGGCGTCGATCGACTCGATGCGCGCGGCCTGCGCTCGCATGGCGTCGAATTGCGCCTTGGTGCGTGCCTCGGCGGCGGTCTTGTCCGCCTGGTCTTCCGCACTGACCGCGTCATCCTTTGCCAAGGCCGCCGCGGCGGAGGCCAGACTGTCGGCCTTCTGCTGCATCAGGGTGACCCAGTCCAGGTACATCTGACCGCTCAGGTGCATGCGCAGCATCTGCCCCGCGTTGCCGACCGGAGCCTTGAGTGCGTCGGCCAGCTTGCCGTCCTCGCCCGCACCGATGCCCAGCCCCAGGCTCTTGGGACCCATCGCCAGCCAGGCCGGCTGGCCGAACATGTTGGCGAGGGTCGGCGGCAGCGCCACCGGCTTGCCATCGGCGGTGAGCTTCAGCTGCGCCAGGGCAGGGGTCATCATCTGGCCCATCGCCAGCAGGCCGGCCGGGTTGCTGGTGCCAAGCACCAGTCGGCCGGTGAACTGCGGCATGGCGTTGGCCTGGCCCGGCGTGAAACTGTCCAGCGAAAGGCCCAGGCCCAGCAGGTCGCCGAACGGCGGAATCGCGGCCTTCTGCATGTTCTGGCCGAGCTTGGCGAAGGTGTCGTTGAGGTCGGTCAGCGCGGGGCAGGTGAACGGCTTGGCGGCCACCGCGTCAGCCTGCGCGCTCCAGAACGCGCGCACCTGCGCCACCGGAAGGCCCAGGAAGAACTCGAACGGCGAGGTCGTCTGCGTGGCGCCGAGCCCGGGCAGGTCGACCTTCAGCCCGCTGAACGCCTGGGAGATGTCGCTGGCGAGCGAGACGTCCCAGCGCATGTCCTGGTGCTTGGCCTCGAGCCGGGTGTAGCCGAAGCTCAGTTCCGGCACGCGGCTGGCGATGCGCGTGGCATCGGCCTGGCAGCTGGGCGGAATCTGCAACTGGTTGGCCACCGGCTCGCCGGTCTTGGCCGATTCGGCCTGTGCGCGGGCCTTGAGCAGGGCGTTGAACAGCGGGTCCTTGCCGCTGGCGGCGAGCGGCAGGGCGCGGGTCAGGTCGAGCTCGCCCACGGCCCACTTCTCGTAGCCCTTGGTCTTGGCCAGCTTGGCCAGGCGGCCGTCGTCCTGCAGGTTCTGGGCCGGGCGATCCAGGCCTAGCGCCTGGCGCAGCAGCGGTTGGGACGCATCGGCCGGCAGGATCGCGGCCACCGCCTGCTTGCCGACCACGGCCAGGATCAGTTGGGTACCCGTGGCGGCCGAAACGTGGCGCCGATAGCTCTGCTTGTCCAGATTGGCGACGTCGAGCTTCTTGCCATAGGCGGTTTCCAACCGGCCCACGAAGGCCCCGAACGCGTCGGTATCGCCGAGCTGGAAGCGCAGCACCGGCGCCAGGCCCAGGCCGTAGAGCGCGGAGTAGCCCTTGAGGTCCAGGCCGGCCCCCTGCGCGAACGACTCGACCGTCTTGCCGTCCAGTTCCTTGGCGAAGGCGCGCAGCAAGTTGGCGGTGTCCGGATCCTTCTGGGCCATCTCGTCCGCGGCGGCGCGCAACTGGGTCACTTCGGCCGGCATCTGCGCATCGGCCTGGGCGAGCAGGGCGGCGCGGGTGTCGTCGTCGAGCACGTCAAGGTTGGCCACCACGTAAGGCGTGTCCGCGGGGACGAAGGCCAGCGGGGCGTCCTTGTCCTTGTGTCCACATGCCGCCAGCAACAGGCCAGCCAAAGCCAGCGCGAGGGTGCGCTTCGTCGATCGCATGATTCGGTTCCCTGAAAAAGAAGAAAGGCGCGGCCATTATGCCGCGCCCTCGGGGTGGATCGCCTGTGCCTGCCGTCGGGGGTTGACGCCCGCGCTCAGCGGGCGAGCAGTTCGCCCAATACCGCCATGCGCACGAACACGCCGTTGCCGACCTGTTCGAGGATCTTCGACTGGGCGCCATCGGCCACCTCCGAAGCGATCTCCACGCCGCGGTTGATCGGGCCCGGGTGCATGACCAGGCAGCCCTTGGCGGCGAGCGCCAGGCGGCGGGTGTCCAGGCCGTAGCGGGCAAAGTATGCCGCCTCGTCGGGAAGCTCGGTGGCGCTCATGCGTTCCTTCTGCAGACGCAGCATGATCGCCACGTCGGCGCCGGCGATCGCCTCGTCGAAATCCTCCACGAAGACGCAGCGCGGAAACTCCTCGGGTGTCGGCATCAGTGGCGCGGGGCCGCACAGGCGGATCTCGCGCACGCCCATGGCGATAAGTGCATGCACGTCCGAGCGCGCCACGCGCGAGTGCTTGATGTCGCCGCAGATCACCACCGCCAGGTTCTCGAAGTCCGGGCGATGCTCGCGGATGGTCATGACATCGAGCAGGCCCTGGGTCGGATGGGCGCGGTTGCCGTCACCCGCGTTGACCACCGACACGCCACTCATCGCGTGGCGCACCAGTTCCTCCGGCGTGCCGGAGATCTTGTGGCGCACCACGATGGCGTCCAGATGCATCGCCTCGAGCGTATGCAGCGTGTCGAACAGTTCCTCGCCCTTGGCGGTGGAGGAGAAGCCGATGTCGAAGTTGATCACGTCCGCGCCGAGCCGGCGGGCGGCCAGCTCGAACGAGGTGCGCGTGCGGGTGGACGGCTCGAAGAACAGGTTGAGCACGGTCCGCCCGTTGAGAAGGTCCAGCTTGCGGGTGCCATGGGCGCAGGCGTCGCGCATGGACAGGGCGCGGTCGAGCAGGCGCTCGACGCAGGCGCGTGGCAGGTTTTCCAGCGTGGTCAGGTGGCGCAGGCGGGTGCTCATGGCGTGCGGTTCGAAAGCGCGGGAAGGAATGAACATGCGATGGCCTGGCTCAAGCTAGTGGGAGGCGGAGGCGGCGGCAAGCCAGCGTTCGAGGATCACCGCGGCGGCTTCCGCGTCGATGTTGGCCGCGTCGCTGCGTCTTTTCGTGCCGGCGGCGCGCGCTTGGGCGAAGCGCTGCGCGGCTTCCTGCGAGCTGTGCTGTTCGTCCACCAGCGCGACCGGCGCCTGGTAGCGCTCGCGCAGGTGTTCGGCAAAGCGGCGGGCGAGCCGGGTGGCTGGCTGCACGGTGCCGTCCAGCGCCAGCGGCAGGCCGACGACCAGCGTGTCCGGTTGCCATTGCTTGTGCAGATTGTCCAGCTGTGTCCAGTCCGGTCCGCTATCCCGGACGGGGACCACGGCCAATGCGCGGGCACTTGCGGTGATCGTGTTGCCGACGGCCACGCCAATCAGCTTGCTGCCGACATCGAAGCCGAGCACGCAACTCATGCGCGGCGGTCCGTGCCGTCGATCGCCCGCCAGGCGCTCACGCGTGGCCTGCGTAGCCGGGAAGCTGCAGCGGATCGACGCCGACCAGGCCGGCGGCCGCGCTCCAGCGCTCCTCCAGCGGCGTATGGAACATCACCCGCTCGTTCGCCTCGGCGGTGAGCCAGCTGTTGTCCTTCAGCTCCTGCTCCAACTGGCCGGCACTCCAGCCGGCGTAGCCCAATGCCATCAGGGCGTCCTGGGGGCCGTCGCCGGCCGCCATGGCGACCAGGATGTCGCGCGAGGTGGTCACCGACCATTCGGCGTTGATGCGGTAGCTCGATTCCCAGTGGCCGTGCTCGCGGTGCAGCACGAAGCCACGTTCCTGCTGCACCGGACCGCCGATCAGCACCGGCCGGTCAGCCAGTTCCAGATCATTGCAATCGAGCTTCAGCTGTGCCAGCACGTCGCCGAGCCGGTATTCGGAAAGCCGGTTCACCAGCAGGCCTACCGCACCGTCCTCGTCGTGCTGGCACAGGAAAGCCACGCTGCGCGAAAACGGCGGCTCGGCCAGGCTGGGCATGGCGATCAGGAAATGTCCGGCGAGAGTCTGCGGGTTGGGGACGGCGCTCATGCGGCCATTGTAATGCGGAGGCGGGCATCCGTTGTAACGCGCGCGATGTGAAGCGCCCGCGTTGGGCGTTCGATGCCAAGGCTTCAGCGATGGCGCAGTGTGTCGTCCGCGCCGAACTCCCACACCCGGTCGATGTAGAGGATGGTCGTGCCCTGCTTGTCCTGCGGCCACGGCGGGAACGGTGCCGACAGGTGCACGATGCGCTTGGCCGCCTCGTCCAGCAGGGGCGAGCCGGAGCTTCGGATGATCTGGATCTCGGCGATGCTGCCGTCGCGGTTCAAGCCCACGCTGACCTCGAGGTCGCCGTGGATGTGCTCGCGCCTGGCCTCGTCGGGATAGTTGAGGTTGCCGATACGCTCGACGCGCTTGAACCAGCCGTGGAGATAGGCCGCGTACATGCCCTCGGCGGTGTTGGCGGACAGGAACTTCTTCACCGGCCGCTTGGCATAGCGCTTGACCTTGCGGTCCCGCTCGGCGGTCAGCCGGGCCGCTTCCTGCCGGAGCTGTTCAAGGTCCGAAGGCGGCTGGTCGGTTTCCGGCCGGGCCTTGCTGGCCGTGTCGCTCGCCACCTTGTGCCGGCTGTTGCCGATGGTGGTCACCAGGCGGTCCGGCGTGGCTTGCTGGGCCTGCAGGTGTTGCTCCTGCCGGGGCACGGGGGCGACGCCGTTGCCCGGTACCGGCAGCAGACCCGACAGCCGCTCGGTCGGACGGCCGACCTCATCGCTGTTGCCGCCGCCGCGGTTGCTGGCCTGGGCCAGGAAGTCAGCCTGGTCGGGCGCTTCGCGGTTGGCCACGTCGACCAGGGTCACGTCCAGCGTCGGCAGGCTCGGCTTTGGCTTGACGAAATGAAAGGTCAGGCCGAGCACCAGCACGCCGTGCAGCAACAGGGAAAACAGGAAGGTCGCCCCGATTGGATCAGGGGTATCGGGGCGGCGGACGGTGGCACTCACGCGGGGACGTTCTCGATCGCGTCGAACAGCAGTCCGGCGATATTAAGCCCGAACTGCGCGTCCAGTTCGCGCACACACGTCGGGGATGTGACGTTGATCTCGGTGAGGTAGTCGCCGATCACGTCCAGCCCCACGAAACGCAGGCCGCGGCGGCGCAACTCGGGTGCCACTTGCGCCGCGATCCAGCGGTCGCGCTCGCTGAGCGGCACGCCTTCGCCACGGCCGCCGGCGGCCAGGTTGCCGCGGAACTCGTCACCTTGCGGGATGCGCGCCAGCGCGTAGGGCACCGGTTCGCCGTCGACCAGCAGGATGCGCTTGTCGCCCGCGCTGATCGCAGGGATGAACTTCTGCGCGATCGTGAAATGCCGTCCCTCGCCATGCATGCCGCCGGCGAGCAGGGTTTCGAGCATCGAGTTGAGGTTGCTGTCACCGGCCTTGACGCGGAAGATCCCGCGCCCGCCCATGCCGTCCAGCGGTTTGAGCACCACTTCGCCGTGTTCGGTGACGAAACGGCGCAGCTCGCTGGCATCACGCGAGACCAGCGTGGGCGCGATGCACTGGGGAAACTGCAGGGCGAAAAGCTTTTCGTTGCAGTCGCGCAGGGCCTGGGGGTTGTTGACCACCTGCACGCCCGAACGCTGGGCCGCATCCAGCACCATGGTGTCATAGACGAACTGCGCGTCGACCGGAGGATCCTTGCGCATGAGCACTACATCCATGTCGCGCAGGTCGTGCCAGTGGCGTTCGCCCAGCGTGTACCAGTCGGCCGGCTCGTCCCGCACGGTCAACGGGGCCAGGCGGGCGAAGGGGGCGCCATCGCGCAACGCCAGGTCGCCCTGTTCCATGTAGTAAAGCGCATGGCCGCGGCGCTGGGCCTCCAGCAGCATGGCGAAGCTGGTGTCCTTGGCGACCTTGATGGTGTTGATCGGGTCCATCAGCACGGCAACCGAAAGCGGCATGAAAAATGCTCCGTGGCAGGGAAGTGCGCAGCCGGGGATAGGGCAAGTGATGTGCGCGGCAGGTCGGGATGGTGGCCGAGGGGGCGCAATGCGGCAAGTTCTGACGCGCTCGCTCAAGAACTGACGCGTTTGCCGATACTACCCATGAGCCGGCGCCACGCCTTGATTTTTGCTTGACGCCGCTTCTGTCAGGCGGTAAACAGCAACGCATTGAGTGCGTTGCCGGCAATCGGAACGCAACCACAGAAAAAGTTGCGGTTTTTTTTGCACACTGGTCGGCATCCGCCCGGCCCGTGTGCCTTACCTGAGCCTCGGGCGGGCACCAGGGGGGTTGAGTGAACTTGAATACGAGCGACAACGGCTTGTCCGGTCTGAAGGTCATGGTGATCGATGACTCCAAGACCATCCGGCGTACAGCCGAAACCTTGCTCAAGAAGGAAGGCTGCGAGGTCCTCACGGCCGTCGACGGCTTCGAGGCGCTGGCAAAGATCTCCGACCAGAAGCCGGCCATCATCTTCGTCGACATCATGATGCCGCGCCTGGACGGCTACCAGACCTGCGCGCTGATCAAGAACAACCCGCAGTTCCGTGCCACGCCGGTGATCATGCTGAGCTCCAAGGACGGCCTCTTCGACAAGGCGCGCGGCCGCATCGTCGGCGCCGAGCAATACCTGACCAAGCCGTTCACCCGCGACGAACTGCTTGGGGCCATCCATCGTCACGTCAGCACGGTCTGAAAAGCCACTGACTGCAGCGTCTTATAGGGGAGACCTGTGGCAAAGATTCTCATCATCGACGACTCACCGACCGACGTGCGCGTGTTCACCACGCTGCTCGAGAAGGCCGGTTACGCGGTCGCCGCCGTCAGTACCGCCGAGGAAGGCATCGAGCGCGTCCGCGCCGAGCTGCCGGACCTGGTCATCATGGACGTCATCATGCCCGGCATGAACGGCTTCCAGGCCACCCGCACGCTCACGCGCGACCCGGTCACCTCGAACGTGCCGATCGTGATGATCACCACCAAGTCGATGGAAACCGATCGCGTCTGGGGCCTGCGCCAGGGCGCGCGCGCGTTCATCACCAAGCCGGTCAACGAAAAAGAGCTGCTGACCTGCATCAACGACCTGTTGCCGAGCGCGGCATGAGCGAGAGCGCCAACCTCACGCCGTTCGAGATCCTGGCCCGCTACGAGCGCCTGTCGCTGGCGCACGCCCAGGACGTGCAGGACCGGATGGAAGCGCCGGGCCTGTGGCGCGGCATCGGCTACCGCGTCGGTGCGCGCCTCTTCGTCAGTGCGATCGACGAGATCAACGAGCTGCTCGCGGTGCCCGTGCTGACCCCGGTACCGCTGACCCAGCCCTGGCTGATGGGCGTCGCCAACGTGCGCGGCAACCTGGTGCCGGTGATCGATTTCAACCGCTTCCTGTTCGGCGAGCGTACCCAGCCGACCGAGCGCACGCGCCTGCTGATCGTCCGCCAGGGCGGCGGCAGCGTCGCGCTGATGGTCGATGAGGTGTTCGGCCAGCGCACGGTGGACGAGGAGCAGCGCCGCGAGTCCCTTTCCGAGGACGATCCGCGCTTGACCCGATTCGTCGGCGAACGCGTGGCCGTGGGTGAACAGCGACTGGGCGTTTTCAGCATGAACCGGCTCGTGCGCGCGCCGGATTTCCGTCAGGCCGCGGCCTGAACGGAGCGATATGTAGGGCCGGTGCCGTGCGTGGCCGGATACCAGGGGCGAGAGGTCCCGCCAGCGCAGCGCGGTCGAAGCGCGGCCCGGCGGGATGGAAGACGGACGAGGTGTAACGATGAGCACTACAGGGGGCATCGGCAAGGAACGGGGCTATACAGGCCTCATCGTCCTGCTGCTGATCGCGATCGGTTTCGCGGCGCTGGACTTCTTCCTGCTGAACCAGAAGAACGGCGAGGACCGCCAGGCCAGCGCGCTGACCACGCAGATCCAGGTGCTGTCGCAGCAGACCGCCAAGTACGCCCTCGAGGCCGCCGACGGCAACGTCGACTCCTTCAAGGAACTGGAAAGCACGCGCAACGCCATCGACGCGGCGGTGCAGAAGCTGGCCAAGGGTGATCCCAAGGGCGGCATGGAAGCGTACGGCGACAACAACGCCACGCCGGCCGGTCGCGGCGTGACCGCATTGGTCAACGCGTGGGGCCAGCTCGACGGCGACATCAAAAAGATCCTGTCCAACAAGGGGGTCGTGCTGGATTCGGCCCAGCGAGCCGACAAGCTGTCCCAGCAGATGCCCCTGCTCAACTCGAGCATGGACCAGGTCACCAACATCCTGCAGCAGCGCAACGGCAGTGCCGAGCAGATGCTCGGCTCCTCGCGCCAGATGCTGCTGGCCGACCGTATGGTCCGCCGCGTGCAGGAGGTGCTGCAGGGCGGCGATTCGGCGCAGGCCGCGGCCGACGGCCTGGCCCGCGACGCGCAGCTGTACGGCACCGTGCTCAAGGGCCTGACCGACGGCAACCCCGATGCCGGCGTCAAGGCCATGGGCGACGCCAACGCGCGCAAGATCCTCACCGACATGCAGGGCAATTGGGAGGCGCTGGCCGAGCCGATCGCCAAGCTGGTGTCCGCCGCCGCGCCAATCGCTGACGTGAAGAACGCCGGTAACCAGGCCTCGCTGGATTCGCAGAACGTCCTGCTGCGCGCCAACGAACTGTCCGACCAGATCGGCAAGCTGCCGTTCCGCCGGCTGTTCCCGAACGTGTGGTGGGGCGTGCTGGGCGCCGCCGGCGCAGTGGCCTTCGCGCTGCTGCTGGTGGTCACCCTGGTGCGCGACCAGCGCAAGCGCTTCCAGGATTCGACCGAGCTCAACCAGCGTAACCAGGAGGCGATCATGCGCCTGCTGGACGAAATGGGATCGCTCGCGGAAGGCGACCTGACGGTCAAGACCACGGTGTCGGAGGACATCACCGGCGCCATCGCCGACTCGGTGAATTACGCCATCGACGAGCTGCGCACCCTGGTGACCACGATCAACGAGACCTCCGAGCAGGTGTCCTCGTCGGCGCAGGAAACCCAGACCACCGCGCGCCACCTGGCCGACGCGGCGCAGAGCCAGGCCGCGCGAATCAGCACGGCGACCTCGGCGATCAACCAGATCGCGAGCCTGATGGACAACGTGTCCAAGGACTCGGCCGAATCGGCCGACGTGGCCGAACGCTCGGTGCAGATCGCCTCGCGCGGCGCCGAAGTGGTGCGCGAGACCATCTCGGGCATGGACTCGATCCGCGACCAGATCCAGGAAACCTCCAAGCGCATCAAGCGTCTGGGCGAGTCCTCGCAGGAAATCGGCTCGATCGTGGAACTGATCAACGACATTGCCGAGCAGACGAACATCCTGGCGTTGAACGCGGCCATCCAGGCGGCCTCGGCCGGTGAGGCTGGCCGCGGTTTCGCGGTCGTGGCGGACGAAGTGCAGCGCCTGGCGGAACGCTCCGCCAGCGCGACCAAGCGAATCGAGACGCTGGTGCAGACCATTCAGTCCGATACCAACGAGGCCGTCAGCTCGATGGAGCAGACGACCTCCGAGGTGGTCGCCGGTGCACGCCTGGCCGAGGACGCCGGCAGCGCACTGGGCGACATCGAGCGCGTCTCGCATGACCTGTCGGCGCTGATTCAGAACATCTCCACCGCGGCGCGTCAGCAGTCCGCGGCGGCGACCGACATTTCGCAGTCGATGAACGCGATCCAGGAAATCACTTCGCAGACCTCGCAAGGCGCGAGCCAGACGGCCGACTCGATCGGCTACCTGGCCCAGCTCGCGAGCGATCTGCGGCGCTCGGTGGCGCACTTCAAGCTGCCGGGTTGATCAACGTTTACCGACAGAGGGCAACCTCGAACGGTTGTGCGATGCGTGCGTAGCGCGCAGCCGCTCAAGAGGGGCGCATGAGACTTCAAGACCACATCGATTTCACCACCCTGCAGTGGGTCAAGCCGGAGCTCGACGAGACTCTGGCACGGGCCCGCGAGGCGCTGGAGTCCTACGTAGAGAACCCCGGCAAGCGCGAGGTCATGCGCGCCTGCGTGGATCATCTGCACCAGGTGCAGGGCACCCTGCGCATGGTCGAGCTCTATGGCGCGGCCATGGTCGCCGAGGAGATGGAAACCCTCGCCATCTGCCTGATGGAGGACCACATCCGCCAGCGCGACGACGCTTTCGGCGCGCTGATGCGCGGCCTGATGCAGCTGCCCGATTACCTCGAGCGTCTCTCCGGCGGCCATCGCGATGTGCCGGTCGTGCTGCTGCCGCTGCTCAACGACCTGCGCGCCAGCCGCGACCAGCAGGCACTGTCCGAGGCGGCGCTGTTCAGCCCGAACCTCGAACAGGCGCTGCCGGTGCAGGCGCCCGGTGCGCAGGGCGAGGTCGATGTCGCTGCCCAGCGCAGCGCCATCACCACGCTGCGCCTGCGCTTCCAGCAGCAGTTGCTGGCCTGGTTCCGCGGCCAGAACGCGCCGCAGCAACTGATCGGCATGCGCGAGACGCTGATGGGCATCGCCGGCCGTTGCTGGACCGTGCCTGGGCGCCGCCTGTGGTGGATCGCCGCCGGTGTGCTGGAAGGCCTGGAACAGGGCATGCTCAAGAGCCATGCCGCCGAGATCCGCCAGCTGATCGGCAAGGTCGACCGCAATATCCGCCAGCTCATCGAGCAGGGCGAAGCCAGCCTGCGCGGCGGTGACGCCGACGAACTGGCCAGCAAACTGCTATACATCGTGGCGCAGGCCCGCCAGGCCAGTCCGCAGATGGCGCAGCTGAAGCAGACCTACCGCCTGGACAGCCTGCTGCCCGACGCCGCCGAGCTGGAACACGCACGCGGCTCGATGGCCGGTCACAATCGCGCCCTGCTCGATTCGGTGTCCAAGGCACTGAAGGAAGACCTGCTGCGCGTGAAGGAAGCGCTCGACCTGTTCCTGCGCCAGAGCGACGGCGATCCGGCGCAGCTGGCTGCGCAGGGCGAAGTGCTCGAACGCGTGGGCGACACGCTCGGCATGCTGGCGCTGGCCGTGCCGCGCCGCGTAGTCAACGAGCAGCGCCGCGTGCTGGAAGAAATCGTGCACAAGGTGCGCGCGCCGGAAGAGGGCGTGCTGCTCGACGTCGCCGGTGCGCTGCTCTACGTCGAATCGTCGCTGGACGACCACATCGAGAGCCTGGGCGCCGACGACAGCCTGGCCGACGAGATGTTGCCGGTGGAAGGCGCGGCGGTACCTGCATTGCCGCGCAGCGAAGCGCGCAGCATTCTGGCCTCGCTGATGCAGGAGGCGATCGCCAACGCTGCCAAGGTGAAGGACGCGATCGTCGCCTTCGTCGAGGCCGGCTGGGACCATGCCCAGTTGCACGGCACCCCGGCGCTGATGGACGAAGTGGCTGGCGCCATGCGCATGCTGTCCGCGCCGCGTCCCTCCGAGCTGGCCGAAGGCATCGGCCGCTTCATCGGCAACGAAATGCTGGTCGACCGACGCGTGCCCAATGGCGCGCAGATGGATCACCTGGCCGACGCCCTGGCCGCGCTGGAGTACTACCTCGAAGCCGCCCGCGAACATCGTGGCGGGCTTGAGCACATCCTCGATGTGGCCGAACACAGCCTGGGCTCGCTCGGCTACTGGCCGTTGCCTGCCGCGCGTGCCGCAGTGGCCTACGAGGAACCCGCGCCGGTCGCCGCCGCGGAAGAGCCGTCCGAACCCTCGCTGTCCGAGCCGGTCAGCCTGGCCGACGGTCACGGCCTCGACGACCTGATGGTCGGCAGCAGCGAGCCGCTGCAGAGCGGCGCACACGAGCTGGCCGGCCTGCGCCTGGCACAGACCGAGCCGCTCACCGCCTCGCCGACGACCGGCGGGGAGGGCGACTGGATCGAGATCGAGGAAGAAGTCGTCGAGGAAGTGCCGGTCGCCGACGCGCTGGCCGGCAACGCCGGTTTCCAGCTTGGTACCGAAGGTATCGACGACGACATCCGCGAGATCTTCCTGGAGGAAATGCAGGAGGAGATCGACAACCTGCGCGGCGCCGAACAGGCATGGCTGGCCGATCCGGCGCAGCTGGCCGCGATCACCCCGATTCGCCGCTCCTTCCACACGCTCAAGGGTTCCGGTCGTCTCGTGGGCGCCAGCGTGCTCGGCGAGTTCGCCTGGAAGGTCGAGAACATGCTCAACCGCGTGCTGGATGCCACCATCCAGCCGCACGAAAGCGTGCAGGCCGTGGTCAGTGCCGCCATCGGCGCATTGCCGCAGTTGCTTGCCGCACTCAAGGGCGAAGGCACGCCGACCGCCCCGCTGGCCGCGATCATGACCACGGCCGAGCGCCTGGCCGCTGGCGAGATGGCGCAGATCAGCGACCATGCGTCCGCCGCGACGGAAACCGTGCGCCGCGTGGTGCGCCGCCGCGTGCCGCGTCTGGATGCAGCCGCCGACGCCGTGCCGGTCGCCGCGCACACCGACCAGACCGCGTCCGTCGATGTCCCGCACGAGGCGGTCGAGCCGGTCGAGGCGATCGCCCTGCCGGTGATGCCGCCGGTCGACCCGGTGTTGCTGGAGATCCTGCGCAGCGAAGTGGCGCAATACCTGCAGGCGATCCGTGGCGCGCTGGCTCGCGCCGACGGCGAACTGCGCATCGACGACGCCCTGCTGCGCGCGGTGCACACGCTGCATGGCGCCATCGCCATGGTGGACATCCCGCTGCTGACGCAGTTGCTGTCCCCGCTGGAAAGCCTGCTCAAGCGCCTGCGCGCTGCGAGCCTGCCGCTGTCCGAGGAAGGCACCCGTCTGCTCGCACAATCGGCTGACGTGGTCGACCACGTGATGGCGCAGTTCGATGCGGCCGAGCCGCAACTGCCGTCCGTCGACGCGCTCACCGCCCGCCTGATCGAGCTTCGCGACAGCCAGCCGGAACCGAAGGTCGCACACGTACTGTTCGACCCGCACGCCGAAGACCTGCCGACCGATCTGCCGGACGACGCCGTCGCCGCCGCGCTCGATGCCGGCCTGGGTGACGCGCTTGGTGAACCGGTGGCGGCCGATACCTCCGTCGAAACGGGCGATCACGACGAACACGATGCGTACGCCGGCGAGTTGCTGGCCGCGCTCGATGCGTTCGACCTGGAAGCCGCCGAAGCCGCTGGTGGTGAAGGCCTCTCGGTCGACACCGGGCAGGCCGAGGACGAACAGAGCCTCGCCGCGCTGCTGGACAGTCTGTTGAACGAACCGGCCGACGGTCCGTCGGCGATGCCGGTATCGCAAGTCGTCGTGGACGACAGCGAAGCCGGGCTGGACGATCTCCCGGCGCTGGGCTTGGACAGCGGTGCGCAGGAGCCTGAGCTGGAGGTTTCGAACGAAGCCGACGAGGAGCGGGACGCCACTTTGCTGCTGTCCGATCCAGTGGATCTCCCGCGCGAGTTCGTCGATGCAGACGACGTCGCCACTCAGGCGGAAGCTGCGGAAAGTGTGGAATCTTCCTCGGCCGAAATGACCGAGAAAGAGGTGGCTGGGCCGGCCGAGCCGGAGACCATCGAGGTTCCGGAGGTGGTCGAGGCAGCGCGCCCGCCGCTCACGATCGAGGCTGCCGAGGCCACCCGCGCTGCCGGCGCCGACGAAGCCGAAAAAGAGCCGGCCGACGCAGCGTTCGTGCCGTTCGTGCCGCTCGCCATCGACGACACGCCGGCGCAACCGTGGGTCGGGCAGATCGATCCGGACCTGCTGGAAATCTTCACCGAAGAGGCGAACGAACTGCTCGACCACGCCGATGGCCTGCTGGCCGAGTGGCGGGCCGAGCCGAGCGAGACATCGCATGCCGCTGGCCTCCAGCGCGACCTGCACACCCTCAAGGGCGGTGCGCGCATCGCCGGGCTGGTGCCCGTAGGCGATCTGACCCATGCCATCGAGACGCTGCTGGAGAAGCCGGTTGCCGAGCGCGATACGGCGCAGCTGATCGGTGCCCTGGAAGTCAGCTTCGACGCGCTGCATTCGCTGGTCAAACGCGTTTCGCAGAGCCAGCCGATCGAGTACCCGCAGGCGTTGATTGATCGTCTGCTGGCTTTGGCTGGCCAGGAAGCGCTGTCCGACGAAGGGCACGACACCGCGCATGCTCCGGTCGCGATGCCGTCGGCGAGGCTGCCGGCCGCACCGCTGCCGGAGTTGTTGCCCGAGCTGCTGCCCGAGCGCGAGGAAGAGGAGGTTCGCTCGACGCAGGAACAGATCCGCGTCCGCGCGGAACTGCTCGACAACCTGGTGAACCATGCCGGCGAGGTCGCGATCTACCGTTCGCGCCTGGAGCAGCAGGTCGCCGGCTACCGATTCAACCTGGTCGAGCTGGACCAGACCGTGCAGCGTCTTCGCAGCCAGCTGCGCATGCTCGAAATCGAGACCGAAGCGCAGATCATCGCGCGCTTCCAGCGAGAGCATCGCGAGGCCGGCATCGGCGTGTTCGATCCACTCGAGCTCGACCGCTTCTCGCAGCTGCAGCAGTACTCGCGTGCGCTGGCCGAGTCGGTGTCCGACCTTGTCTCGATCCAGAACATGCTGGACGAGCTCACCCGCCAGTCCGAAACCCTGCTGATCCAGCAGTCGCGTGTCAGCGCCGAGCTGCAGGACGGTCTGTTGCGCACCCGCATGCTGCCGTTCGACACGATGGTGCCGAACCTGCGCCGCACGCTGCGCCAGGCCGCGCAGGAAGAAGGCAAGAGCGCCCAGCTGTACGTCGAGGGTGCTCACGGCGAAATGGACCGCAACCTGCTCGACCGCATCAAGGCGCCGTTCGAGCACATGCTGCGCAACGCCATTGCGCACGGCATCGAGTCGCCGGCCGACCGTCGCAAGGCGGGCAAGCCGACCGAGGGCGCGGTACGGATCCGCGTTGCCCGCGAGGCCACCGAGGTGGTGGTGCGCGTCAGCGACGATGGCCGTGGCTTGGATCGCGAGGCGATCCGCGCCCGCGCGATCGAGCGTGGCCTGCTGCGTGCCGACTCGCGTCCGAGCGATGACCAACTGCTCAGCCTGATCACCCAGACCGGCTTCTCGACCGCCAGCCACGTCACCCAGCTTGCCGGCCGCGGCGTGGGCATGGACGTGGTGGCCAACGAGATCAAGCAGCTGGGCGGTTCGCTGGCGATCGAATCGCAGCAGGGCCAGGGCACGACCTTCATCCTGCGCCTGCCGTTCACCCTGGCGGTTACCCAGGCCATCGTGGTGCGCATCGGCGAGGCGACCTTCGCCATCCCGATGACGTCGGTGCAGGGCGTGGCCCGGATCAGCCCGGACGACCTGGGCGCCCGCCTGGGCGAGGCCAACCCGTCGTTCGACTACAACGGCGACGCCTACGGCATCCACGACCTGGCCGACCTGCTTGGCCTGCAGCCCAACCCGGTCATCGAGGAAGAACAACTCCCGCTGCTGCTGACCCGCGCCGGCGACCTGCGCGCCGCGATCCGCATCGACGCGGTGATCGGCTCGCGCGAGATCGTGGTCAAGTCGGTCGGCCCGCAGGTCAGCTCGGTGCCGGGCGTGCTCGGCGCGACCATCATGGGCGACGGCTCGGTGCTGATCATTCTCGACCTGCCGCCGCTGGTCCGCCACGCCATTATCCGTCGCGAGCAGCGTCTGGCCGATGGCCTGAGCGCGGTGGCCTCGCCGCTGATCGAAGAGCAGCGCGCCAAGCCGCTGGTGATGGTGGTGGACGACTCGATCACCATGCGCAAGGTCACCGGCCGCGTGCTGGAACGCCACGACTACGAGGTGTTCACCGCGAAGGACGGCGTCGACGCGCTGGAGAAACTGCACGACCGCGTGCCGGACATGATGCTGCTCGATATCGAGATGCCGCGCATGGACGGTTACGAGTTGGCCACGCAGATGAAGGCGGACGCGCGCCTGCGCGAGGTGCCGATCATCATGATCACCTCGCGCACCGGCGACAAACATCGCCAGCGCGCCTTCGACATCGGTGTTGACCGCTACCTCGGCAAGCCCTACCAGGAGGCCGAACTGCTGGCGCAGATCGCCGAAGTCCTGGAGCAGCGCGCGATGGCGGTGGAGGCGATCCATGGCTGAGGCGGTACCGGCGGTCGCCCTGCTGTTCGACGACGCGGGCCTGGGTGAGCAATTGCGCAGCGCCCTGCAGGAACGCGGTGCGCGGATCGTGCACGAGGGGCCGTTGAACGGCCTGAGCCGCGAGCTGCTGTCCTCGGTCGATGCCGATGTGCTGGTGGTCAACCTCGACGACGAGGACGACAGCGCGCTGGATCGCCTGGACGACACCCTGGAAGGTGATCGCCCTCGCGTGGTCTTCAACGATGCGCAGGCAAGCCGTCGGCTGGAGGGTTGGGACCGTGCGCGGTGGGCCCGCCACCTGGCGATGAAGGTGTTGGCGATCGGCGACGCCGATCCGCCGCGCCCGCCGGCGCCGGCCGACGTTGCCGATGAGCATCACGTCGCGGCACCTGTGACCGAAGCCGTGCCGGCCGACCTCGGCGTGCAAGGCCTCAGCGAGGCGCCGGAGGACGAAGAGGCACGCCAGGCGGCCGTCTCCGAGACGCTCGCCGCCGAGCTCGAAGCCTTGCTGGCTTCCGACGTGCCGGCCGACGATGCCGACGATTTCGGTTCGGGCCTCAATTACGCCGCTGGCGAAGGCGCGCCGTTGCACGATGGCGACTTCGGTGCCGCCCTGCATGTGCAGGCGAAAGCCGACGATGAGGATGCCGGCGGCGCAGTGGTCGCGGTGGCCGAAGCGACCGAAGCACCCCGTCCGCTGGCCGCGCTGGAATTGTCGGCGATCGACGAAGATCCGGCCCCTGCCGTCGAGGGCGGCGCCAATGCCCGGACGGAAGCGGCGCCACACGCCACCTTCCGGCTCGATCACCTTGAGCTTGCGCCGATCGGCGAGGACGTGGCTCCGGCCACGTCACGTGCGGTCGCCGAAACGGTCGCCGCCGCGCGCATCTCCGACAGCTGGACGCTGCTTGATGGCGATGAACCCGCGCCCGCCGCCTTAGCTCCAGTGGAGCAGGCGGCGCCTGCCGAGTTCGGTATCGAAAAAGTCAGCGCCATCGACTACCTTGCGCCCGGCACTGATGTTGCCGGGCACGCTGAAGCGGCCGAGTTCGGCATCGAGAAAGTCAGTGCGGTCGATTATCTCGCGCCCGACGCCGAGGATGGCGCCTCGCCCGTCCTTCCCGGCCTCAGCCTCGAACTGGTCTCCCTTGAGGAGGCCATCGCCCCCCAGGACTTCGCACCGACGCACGAAATGGTGCTCGAAGCACCAGCCACCGCGCTGCGTCGGCTGGTGGTGTTGGGCGCCACCACTGAAAGCACGGCATCGGTCGGTGAGTTCCTGGCCGCGCTGCCCGCCGGCTTGCGCACCACCGTGCTGCATACCCAACATCTGGCCGGCCGCCCGGCGGATGGCCTGGTCGAGTATTTCGCTTCGCAGTGCGCGCTTCCGGTACGCCTCGCCGAAGCGGGCGTGCGGGCCAGCGTGGGCGAGGTCATCGTGGTGCCCTCGGACCGCCAGGTGATGTTGCGACGCGACGGTACGATCGAGTTGCAACCGATCGAGGCGGGCGCCGGTCACGTGCCGTCGATCGACGTCAGCCTCACGCAGGCCGCCGAGGCCTTCGGCCGCGACGTGATCGCCATCGTGTTCGCCGGCCGCTCCACCGACGCGGTGGCCGGTTGTCAGGCGGTGCACGATCGTGGCGGCCAGGTCTGGGTCGAAGCCAGCGGCGGCCAGCACGTCTCCGACATGGTCAGCGGCGTGCTGGCCGAGAATCTGTCCCATCAGGCCGGCACGCCCCGCGAACTGGCGGCGCGCCTGGCCGAGTTCATCCCGGAAGGTCAGCCATGAGCGAACAACCCCTGCCGCGCGAAATCCGCTGCGTCCTCGTGCCGGTAGGCCAGCTGCGCCTGTTGCTGCCCAATGCCACCGTGGCCGAAGTGATCACCCTGCCGACGCCCGAGCCGGTCGAGGGCGCCCCCGAGTGGCTGCTTGGCCGCATCGCCTGGCGTGGCTGGCGCGTGCCGCTGGTCTCCTTCACCAAGCTCGCCGGCGCACCCGAGGGTGATGCCGACCTGGCGGTCCGCGTGGCCGTGCTCAAGGCCCTGGGCAACAACGCCAGGCTGCCCTTCATCGCGGTGGTGACCCAGGGCTTCCCCCGCCTGACCACGCTCAACGCCGAGCTCATCATCCCTACGCACGATGGCGCGCCTTTGCCGTCCGGCGTAAAGGCACAGGTGCTGGTGCGCGACGACATCGCGGTCATTCCGGACCTGGAAGGCATCGAGGCGGAACTGGCCACGTTGCTGAGTCTCGACGAGCAGGTCGGCGCTGCCTGAGCGCCGCATCGCGGGAAAGCCGTTCGCGTTGCGCGTAGTTCGCAGGGTGAAGTCGAAGCGTCCCAAGCCGCGCGCCGCCACCTCGCATGAAGGCGCAGGTATTGGTGCGAAACGACTTCGTGCCGGTCCCGCGGAGCCTCGAGGCGGATCCGCGTTGCTGCGCCCCGACGAGCAGGCCGGCGTCGCCTGGGCGCGGTCACCACCCGATCAGGCAACCGGTCGCACAGGCGTAGCCTGCCGGACACGAGGCAGGCGAGGGTTCGGGCGGGGCGCGCGCTCGCCTGGTTCCGGGTCGGCCCCGAAGCGCTGCCCCTAGATATCGCCGTGCAACGCCTGCAACGCCGCCAGCGCCGCGAGCCCCGCGGTCTCGGTGCGCAGGATGCGAGGCCCGAGCCGCAGGGCCGCGAAACCGGCGCTCGTCAGGCTGGCCACGTCACGCTCGCCGAGCCCGCCTTCCGGTCCCACCACCAGCAGCGCGCCAGCCGCACCGAAGGCAAGGTCGCGTGGCGACTGGTTGCCCTCGGGCAGCAGCGCCAGGCGCAAAGCCCCATCCTGCGGCAGGGATGCCAGCCAGGCCTCGAGCGTTTGCGTCGGCAGGACCTCCGGCAACCGGGCGCGACCGCTCTGCTCGCAGGCGCTGGCAACGACGGCGCGCCAGTGCGCCAGCCGCTTTTCCGCACGCGCCGGATCGAGACGGACTTCCGAGCGTTCGGTCAGCAGCGGCACGATCCGGGCCACGCCCAGCTCGGTCGCTTTCTGCACGATCAGGTCCATCTTCTCGCCGCGCGCGACGCCCTGCGCCAGCGTGAGCGGCAACGGCGACTCGTTGGCGATCGCCTGCCGGTCGTCGACCCGCACGCGTACCTCGCGCTTGCCGACCTGGGTGATGACCGTCGCGTAGTCGTGGCCGTCGCCATTGAACAGCACCAGCGGCGCGCCTTCGCCCAGGCGCAGCACGCGTGCCACGTGCTCGCCTGCCTGCGGTGGCAGGCTCATCTGAGTGCCGGGGGCGAGCGGTTCGTCGACGTGGATACGGATCGTACGCATGAAGGTCCTGGCAGTGGGCGGGTCGCGAGGGCCGTCCAAGCCCCCTCACCGTGGGATGGTCAGGCCACCGCGCGCTCGATGCCGGCGATGGCCACATCCACCAGATGGTCGATGTCCTGCGTCGTGACGACATAGGGCGGCATGAAATACACCACGTTGCCCAGCGGCCGCAGCAGCGCCTGGTTCTCCAGTCCGTGCAGATACACGCGCATGCCGCGCCGTTCTGTCGATGGCCAGGGCCTGCGCGTGCGCTTGTCGGCGACCAACTCCACCGCGGCGATCATGCCGGTCTGGCGCACGTCGGCGACGTGCGGATGGTCGCGCAGCGGCGCGAGCCTCTTCGCCAGATGCTCGGCAAGCACGCGGTTGCGCTCCAGCACCGGCTCGTCGCGGAAGATGGCCAGCGTTTCCAGCGCCACGCGGCAAACCAGCGGATTGCCGGTGTAACTGTGCGAGTGCAGGAAGGCCTTGCCGGCGTTGTATTCGGCATAGAAGGCCGCGTATACGGCTTCGGTCGTGAGCACTGCGGCCAGTGGCAACGTACCGCCGGTCAGTCCCTTCGAGAGGCACATGAAATCCGGCGCTACGGCGGCCTGCTCGCAGGCGAACAACGTCCCGGTGCGGCCAAAGCCCACCGCGATCTCGTCGGCGATGAAGTGCACGTCGAATTGGTCGCACAAACGGCGCAGGCCGGCCAAATAATCGGGGTGGTACATGCGCATCCCGCCGGCGCACTGCACCAGCGGTTCGACCATCACCGCGCAGGTTTCGTGCGCGTGGCGTTCGAGCAGGGCGCGCAGTTCTTCCAGACGCCGTGCCGCGACCTGCGAGGGCGTTTCTCCCGGCTCGCCCTCGTAGGCGTCCGGCGAAGGCGCCAGGATCGGCGTCAGCAGCAGCGGCGCGTAGGTCTTGCGATACAGCGCCACGTCGCTGACCGACAGCGCGCCCAGCGTCTCGCCGTGGTAACTGCCGGTGAGCGCGATGAAGCGCGTCTTCTCGCCATGACCCCGATTGAGCCAGTAGTGGAAGCTCATCTTGAGCGCCACCTCAACGGCGGCGGAGCCGATGTCGGCGTAGAACACGCGCTCAAGCCCCGGCGGCGCGATACGCACGAGTTCTTCGGCCAGCTCGATCGCGGGCTCATGGGTGAAGCCGGCGAAAATCACGTGCTCGAGTCGCTGCGCCTGGTCGGCCAGTGCGGCGGCCAGGCGCGGATTGGCGTGGCCGAAGATGTTGGTCCACCACGAACTGACGCCGTCCAGGTAGCGGCGACCATCGGCATCGAACAGCCACGCGCCTTCGCCCCGCACGATCGGTACCAGCGGGATGCTTTCGTGGTCATGCATCTGCGTGCACGGGTGCCACACATGTTTGAGATCCCGCGCGGCCAGCGCGGCGTTGCCGGCAACGGCCGGCGCATCGGGGGAGGGTGCGTCCATCCCGCTATGATCGGCGTTGCGGCGTAGCCGCTCAAGCTCAAGGACCGAAGTGAAACGCTCGCGCGTCGCCTGGCTGACCGCCGCCATCCTGCTGTTGCTCGTCGCCCTGCTGGTGCTGTTGCTGCCGGCACGCTGGGCGGTGCCGTTCGTGCAGTCACGCCTGCACGGCCTCAGGCTCGAAGGTGTGCACGGACTGGTCTGGAACGGTGGGGCGCGGGAACTGCTCGGCCTGGACGGTCGCTCGCTGGGACAGATGCAATGGCGGCTTTCGCGTGCCCTGCTTTGGGGGCGGCTGGACCTGCAACTGGATTTTTCCGGGCGAGGGCTCACGGCCAGCGGGCATCTGGAGCGCGACGGCGAGGGCCGTCCCGTGTGGACCGACGTGTTGTTGCGTGCCGACCTGGCGGCATGGGCGGCGCGGCTCGATTCATCGCTCGGCACGCCGCGCGGCACCCTGGCGATGCAACTGCAGCGGGCGGTGCTCCAGGCGAACTGGCCGGTCGAACTCGATGGCCGGGTAAGGTGGCGCGACGCTTCCATGCGGACCCGCGCACAAACCGTTGTCCTGGGCGATTTCGGGATGGACCTGCGAGGCTCCAACGGCGTGCTGACCGGCCAACTGCGCGACCAGAACAACGGCCCGCTGCGTGCGCAAGGTCAATGGCAAGCCAGTCCCCTGGGTTGGCGACTGGACCTGCTGCTGCAGCCGCGGACAACCGATCCGGCACTGCGCCACTGGCTCGCGCGGCTGGGTCGACCGGACGCGGACGGCACGCTTGAACTCCATCGCCGCGGCGGCCTCGCCGCCGCCACGCCGGAAACCTCTCCATGAGTTACGACGCCGAACACGCCCTGGCCGCCGCGCGCGAAGCGGCCGCCGCCGCGGGCGACATCATCCGCCACTATTGGAGCCGAGGCGTGGCGGTCGAGTGGAAGGCCGACGCCACACCGGTCACCGTGGCCGATCGCGATGCCGAGCAGGCGATCCGCGCGGTGCTCTCCCAAGCCTTGCCGCAGGCATCGATCTACGGCGAGGAATACGGCCTGGAGGGCGCGCGCGATGGCTTGCTGTGGCTGGTCGACCCGCTCGACGGCACCAAGAGCTTCGTGCGCCGCACGCCGTTCTTTTCCACCCAGATCGCCCTGATGGATCGGGGCGAACTGGTGCTGGGCGTTTCCAGCGCGCCGATCTACGGCGAGACGATGTGGGCGCGGCGTGGTGCGGGCGCCTGGTTCGAAGGCGAACGCGTGCAGGTCGCAGCTACCGGCATGCTGGCGCAGGCGTCGATCTCCATCGGTAACGTCAAGTCGCTCACCGCCGACGCCCGCTGGGACGCCCTCGGTGCGTTGATTCGCGACAGCAACCGCATCCGCGGCTACGGCGACTTCTGCCACTACCACCTGCTCGCCCGCGGCGGCCTGGACCTGGTGATCGAATCCGACGTGAACATCCTGGACGTCGCCGCGTTGGCGGTGATCGTGCGTGAGGCCGGAGGCGTGTTCACCGACCTGCAGGGCCGCGCGCCCAGCCTGGAAACCACCAGCGTGCTGGCCGGCGTCCCGGTGATCCACACCCAGGCGCTTGCACGCTTGCGTCATGAAGCCGCGGGCTAGAATGTCCTGATGCGCAAGCCACCGATCATCCATGCCACCCGCGAATGCGTCGACAGCCGCTTCCTGCGTGTCGAGCAACTGGACCTGGAATTCTCCAACGGCGAGAAGCGCACCTACGAACGCCTGCGAGCCAGTGGCCTGGGTGCGGTGATCATTGTGCCGATGCTCGACGACGACACGGTGCTGCTGATCCGCGAGTACGGCGCCGGCGTGGGCCGTTACGAACTCTCGCTGCCCAAGGGGCGGCTCGACCAGGACGAGACGGCCGAGCAGGGCGCCAACCGCGAGCTGAAGGAAGAAGTCGGCTACGGCGCCAATCGCCTGAAGATCCTGCACAACCTGTCGCTCTCGCCCGGCTACATGACGCACATGGCGCACGTGGTGCTGGCACAGGATCTCTACCCCGAACGCCTGCCCGGCGACGAACCCGAGGAGTTGGACGTGGTCCCATGGAAGCTTTCCGAACTGCACACCCTTGTCGGCCGTGACGACGTGACCGAAGGCCGCTCGATCGCCGCGCTGTTCATGGCGCGCGAGTACCTGGCCGGGCGGTTCCAGCCATGAGCGCGGTTGCACCGGAAGCCGGCCTGCTGGCCGAGGTAAGTGCGATCGCGCGCGAGGCGGGCAATGCCATCCTCGCGATCTACCGTGACGAGTTTGCCGTGGAGCACAAGGACGACAAGTCGCCGCTTACCGCCGCGGATCTTGCCGCCCAGCGCGTCATCGCCGCCGGCCTGGCACGCATCGCGCCGGACATCCCCGTGTTGTCGGAGGAAGCCCGCGCCGCGCCGTGGGAAGTGCGCCAGACATGGTCGCGCTACTGGCTGGTCGATCCGCTCGACGGCACTCGCGAGTTCGTCAAGCGCAACGGCGAATTCACCGTCAACATCGCGCTGATCGAGGGCCACCGCCCGGTGCTCGGCGTGGTGCTGGCGCCAGTCACCGGCGAGCTGTACGCCGCCGCCGACGGCCAGGGCGCCTGGCTGCAGCAGCACGCCAACGGCCAATGGCAGCCGATCGGCACGCGTGCGCTGGCCGCTCCCGCGGTGGTCGCGGGCAGCCGCTCGCACGGCAGCGACACGCACGATTTCCTCGATGCGCTGCTGGGCACGCCCTACCAACCCTTCCCGATGGGCTCCTCGCTGAAGTTCTGCCTGATCGCCCGCGCGGTGGCCGACCTTTACCTGCGGCTGGGCCCGACCAGCGAATGGGATACGGCGGCGGCGCAGTGCGTGCTGGAACAGGCCGGCGGCGCCGTGCTGGACCTGGCCGGCGAACCGTTGCGGTACAACACGAAAGACTCCGTGCTCAACCCGGAATTCCTCGCCGTGGGCGATCGCGCGGTCGAGTGGAAGGCACGGCTGGGCAAGGCAAGGCCCGCCTGATCCATGGCGGGTCGCTACACGCTCGACGACCTACTCGCGATCATGGCGCGCCTGCGTGATCCCGAGCGGGGCTGCCCGTGGGACGTGCAGCAGGACTTCGCCACGATCGCGCCCTACACCCTGGAGGAAGCCTACGAAGTCACCGACGCGATCGATCGCGGCGATTTCGACGACTTGCGCGAGGAACTGGGTGACCTGCTGCTGCAAGTGGTCTTCCACGCGCAGATGGCAAGCGAACGCGGCCTGTTCGATTTTGCCGACGTCGCCCACGGGATCGCCGACAAGATGCGCCGGCGCCACCCGCACGTGTTCGGCGAGGAACGCTACGAGGACGTCGAGGCACAGACGCGCGCCTGGGAGGCCATCAAGGCGGCCGAGCGCGCCGAGCGCGGGCATGCGCACGATGCCAGCGCGCTGGCCGGCATCTCGCGCGGCCTCCCTGAGTGGAAGCGTGCGGCCAAGCTGCAACAACGTGCCGCGAGCGTCGGGTTCGAGTGGCGCGAACCCGGCCCGGTGCTGGACAAGCTGGCCGAGGAAGTGGACGAGGTGCGCGCCGAGTTTGCCGCTGGCGCCGACGTGGAGAGGCTGGAGGACGAGCTGGGCGACGTGCTGTTCGTCACCGCCAACCTGGCCCGTCACGCGGGCGTGGATTTCTCGCGCGCCCTGCGCCGCGCCAACGCGAAGTTCGAGCGGCGGTTTCGCCAGATGGAAACGCTCGCCGCCTCAGAAGGCCGCCCGCTGGCCGAGCGAAGCCTGCAGGAACAGGAAGCGCTCTGGCAACAGGCCAAACGCGCCGAATGACGTAGGGTGGGCTTCAGCCCACCGTAGGTCCGGCGCAAGGTGGGCTGAAGCCCACCCTACGAGGCAAGGCGACTTCAGCGCGCCGCCGGCGTCGCCCCTTGCTGCCACTGCGCGCGCATGCGCTCGCGCTCGGCGCGCATCTTCGCCTCGTTGGCGAGGTTCTCCGACAGGCTCTTGCGCAGCGTGGCGATCGCCTGATCGACGTTGGCCGGCTGTGCCTGCAGGCGGGCGAGGCGATGGTAGGCGTAAGTGCGCAGGTGCGGATCCTGCGACTTGGCCAGCACTTCGTTGTAGATGCCGGCCATGTCCTTCTCGCGCCCTGCCTTCCGGTAGAGCCGCTCCAGCGAGTGCAGGTCGGCCATGGCGCCCATGCCCGGCCCGTGCTCCATGCGCATCCGGTGCATGCGTTCGCCCATGCGATGCTCCTTGTGCATGCGTTGCATGTGCTCGCCCATCGGGGCGGGGGCGGGGAGGGTGCGGGCCTGTGGCGCAGGCGTCGCGGTGGGCGCGTCCTGCGACACGGCCAGAGGACTGGCCAGCAGCAGGGCGAGGGCAGGGGCGAGCAGAAGGCGGGTTGCCATGAGTGGGCTCCGTTCGAGGGTGTTACGGAAAACGCGACCCGATCGGCGGCGTTGACTGCAACCCTGCAGGCGCCGGATGCATCCTAGGGGTGTTCATTCAGCCAAGCGGAGTTTTCCATGCGCCTCATCCTCGCCTCCTTGCTGTTGCTCGCCCCGCTGGCCGGCCATGCAGCCGACCACTGTGCCTTCGAGGCACCGCGCAACCTGAGCGTCGACCTGGCCGGCGTGCGCGCCGTGCAAATCCAGGTGCACAGCTTCGACCTGCACGTGACCGGCCGGGCCGACGCCCGCAAGCTCGACGTGCGTGGCCGTGCCTGCGCGTCCGAGCGCGACATGCTCGACCGGTTGGTCGTCACCCAGCGCCGCGAAGGCGACCAACTGGTTCTCGAACTGGGCGACCGGCACGGCCTTCACTGGTTCGGGAGCGGCGAGGCCGATCTCGACGTGACGGTCGGGCTTCCGGCCAGCCTGCCGCTGACGGTGGACGTGGGTTCGGGCGACGCCGAAGTCAGCGGCGTCGGCCAACTCGACAGCCATGTGGGTTCCGGCGACCTCAATGTCCGCAACGTGGCCGGCCGCTTCGCCACCAGCGTGGGCTCGGGCGATGTGGAGGCACATGAGGTCGGCAGCCTGGACCTGGGTTCGGTCGGCTCGGGTGATTTCAGCGCCAGCGGCATCGGTGGCGACGCACGCGTGGGCAGCATCGGCTCGGGCGACGTGACCTTGCGCAACGTGCGCGGCAGCGTGCATGCCGACACGCTGGGCTCGGGCGACCTGGATGTCGATGGCGTGGGTGGCGACCTGAGCCTCGGTGCCAAGGGCAGCGGCGACGTCAGCCACAACAACGTCAAGGGCAAGGTGGACGTGCCGCGCGACGACGACTGACCCTGCCGCACCTGACGTGGGGTGGGCTTCAGCCCGCCGCCCATGGCCGCGGCAAGCAGCTGGTGGGCCGAAGCCCCTCACGGTCCCCCGGGAGCGCAAGCCGTCAGCCCAGCCACCGCCACGCCAGATACACCAGCGGCGCGCTCACCAGCAGAAACGGCACCGATACCCGGTGCAGCGCGCGCAGCCCGTGCGGCTGGCGCGCCAACCGCAGCGCGATCAGGTTCGCCAGCGAGCCGATGGCCAATCCGCAGCCGCCCACGTTCACCGCGACCGCCAGCGCGATCGGATCGGGTGCACGCTCGAGCAGCAGCACGGTGGCCGGTACATTGCTGATCAGTTGCGAGGCGAGAATGCCGCCCACGTAGAGCGTGAGCGGGTGGCCGAAGTCCAGGCGGTCGAGCATGGCGTCAACCTGCGGCAGTTCGGCCAGGTGACCCAGTCCGAGAAAGATCGCGGCGAAAGTGAGCAGCAGCAGCCAGTCCACCCGGGCCAGGCTGCGCGGGGCCGCGAGCACGAACACCAGCAGCAGCGCGCCGGCGCCGAAGGCTGCGCGGCCGTACTCCATCAGCACCACCATCGCCGCCAGCGCGACCGTCGACAGCGCCGCCAGTCCGCGTGCCACGGCCTGGCGGTCGAGCGCCTGCGGTGCCAATGCGACCCGGTCGCGCGGCAGCCATACCCAGGTCAGCGCCGCCACCAGCGCAAACATCACCGCGGACGCCGGCGCCATGGCCCAGGCAAAGCCCAGGAACGACAACTGCCCGTGCTGCCACAACAGCAGGTTCTGCGGATTGCCGATCGGGCTCAGTGTCGAGCCCGCGTTCACCGCCAGCGCTTCCAGCACCACCATGCGCAGCACCGGCAGGTTCGACAGGCCGCCTATCGCCACCGTCAGCGGCACCAGCACGAACAGGCTGACGTCGTTGGTGAGCACCATGGACAGCAGCGCCGTGGCGGCCACCAGCAACAGGCCCAGGCTGCGCAGCGAATGCGCGCGCGCGGCGAGCAGCGCGGCCACGTGCTGCACCATCGCGCTGTCGCGAATGCCCTGGATGGCGATCAGCAGCCCGGCCAGCCCGGCCAGTGTCGGCCCCTGCAGCCAGCGTCGCCAGGCGGCGATGGGTTGCGGATCGACGAGCGCCAGCGCCAGCGTGAGCAGGGCGAAGGCGAGCAGCAGCCACTCGGCCCTGAGCCGTTCCAGCCAGCGGCGCGCGCTCATCGGTTCGCGTGGCCTACCACTCGCGCAGATCTTCGATCTCGTACAACCGCTGCCAACTCGGCCGTGCACGCACCCGGTCGGCCAACTGTTTCAACGCCGGCCATTCGGTGGCCGGGCGCGGCATGTTGCGCGACCAGCGCATCAACATGGTCAGCAGCAGGTCGGCACCGGAGAAGCGCTCGCCGAGGAGGTAGGGGCCGTGTGCGGCGAGGTGGGCGTCGAGCAGGTCCCACGCGCCCTCGATCCGCCGCTGCAGGGCGGCACGCACCGCCGGCGTGTCGTCCAGCTCGTGCGGGTAGAACCAGAAGCGGTAGGCCGACATCAGCGTGTTGCTGAGATAGACGATCCACTGATACCAGGCCGCGCGCTCCGGCGTGCCCGACGGTGGCGCGAGCGGCGAGTCGGGGTGCCGCTCGGCCAGCAGCATCAGTAGCGCAGCCGATTCGCTCAGCGGCTTGCCGTCGACCACCAGGGTGGGCACCACGCCGCGCGGGTTGAGCCTGAGGTAGTCGGGTTCGTGCTGCGCCTTCGCGTCCAGGTCGACCCGTTTGAGTTCGTGCGGCGCGCCGGTTTCGAGCAGCGCGAGGTGCACCACCATGCTGGCGGTGCCCGGGGCGTAGTAGAGGGTGTACATCGGCGTTCTCCGTGTTACTCGCGCGGCGAGCCAGCGTCGCCGCAGCCCTTCGAGCCGCTGCCCCGCACGGCCGCGCCAAGCGCGATGCCAAGGGCCACGCCGATACCGATGCCGGAGGCGATGTGGCCCATGGCCACGCCCATCCCGGCACCGATGCACGCACCCAGGGCCACGAACATGCCCATGTTCATACCACGTCGGGGATGGCGGGATCGGTGTCGGTCAGTCATTGGCGTGCTCCGGGTGGCAAGGGATCAGTCTGGGGCCGCGCTCATCCTTCCCGCAACAGCCGCATCGGCGAGGTGCGGGTGACCTTGCGGGTGCCGGCCAGCCCCAGCAGCATGATCACGACCGCCGCCAGCAACGCCGCGACCAGCAGTGGAGCGAGTGGCGGCACGAAGTCGTCCAGCCGGAACACCGCGCGCCCGAGCCACCAGCCGGCGCCAAACGCGCCCAGTGCGGCGGTGATGCCGGCGATCAGGCCAAGCAGTGCGAACTCGCAAGCAGCTGCCAGCCGCAACTGCCCGCGGCGCGCGCCCAGCGTGCGCAGCAGCGCGGCCTCGTGCCGGCGTTCGGCCGCGCTGGTGGCGAGCGCCGCGGCGAGCACCAGCCCACCAGCCAGCAGGCTGAAACCGAGCACCCAGCGCACGGCACCGCCGACCTGCTCGACGATCTCGCGCACGCGATCGAGCAGTGCGTCGACGTCGACCAGGCTCAGATTGCTGTAGTCACGCGACAGCTTTGCCAGTTCCTCGGCATGCCCGCGCGGCAGGTAGAAACTGGCCAGCCAGGTGTGCGGAAGGTCGCTGGCGTGCGCCGGGTCCAGCAGCAGGAAGAAGTTCACCCGGAACGAGCTCCAGTCGACCTGGCGCACGCTGCCGACGGTCGCCTCCAGCGTGCCCTCGCCCACATCGAAACGCATGCGATCGCCGATCTTCAGCGCAAACATGTCGCGCCACATCGTATCTACCGAAACTTCCGCGCGGGCCGGATGGTCGCCCGCCCAGCGACCGGCGACCACCCGGTTGGACGGCGGCAGCGTGCCGGTCCAGGACAGGCGCAATTGGCGGTCGACCCATTCCCTGGTGCGTGGGTCGGCGAAGTGCAACTGGTCCACCGGTTTGCCGTTGATCGCGGCAAGCTTGCCCACCGCCAGCGGCAGCATGTTGAGCTCCTGCGCGCCCAGGTGCTGCAGGCGCGCGGTGAAATCCGCCCGCTGGTCGTCCTGCAGGTTGAGCACGAACCAGTTGGGCGTATCCGGCGGCAGCTCGCGGCGCCATCCTTCGAGCAGTGCCGGCGCAACCACCGCGAGCAGCAGCAGCGCGACCAGGCCGAGACTGAGCGCGGTGGCCTGTACCGTGCTCAGACCGCGCCGCCGCGCCAGTGCGGCCAGGCCCAGCCGCAGCGCCGGGTGTGCACCTGGCGCAATACGCCGCGCGAACCACAGCAGGACCAGCGCGAGCAGGGCGGCGAGCAGGGCGACGCCAAGCAGGCTGACGGCCAGGATGCCGGCCAGTTTCGCCGAGCCGCTCTGGCTCCAGATCAGCGCCAGCGCGACCAGCGCGGGCACGAGATAAAGCGCGTCCACCCGGCGCACCCGCCGTGCCATGCTCGCGCGGAACACGGCCACCGGCGGCACCTCCGCCAGCCGCGCCAGCGGCGGCAGCGCAAAGCCGGCGAGTACGGCCAGCCCCATGGCCGCAGCACCCAGCGCCGGCAGCCGGGGCAGGGCGGTGGGCACGTGCACGAACGTGGCGCCGGCCAGGCGCCAGGCGCCCTCGGCCAGGGCCCAGGACAGCAGCACGCCAAGCAGCGCCGCCGGTAGCGCGAGCGCACCGAGCGTCGCCAGCAGCAGGGCGAACACGCGGGCACGCGCGGTTCCCAGCGCCCGCAGCAGGGCGATTTCCGGGGTCTTGCGCCGCGCGTAGCGCTGCGCGGCCAGCGCGATCGCCACGCCGGCCAGCAAGGCCGAGAGCAATGCGGTCAGGCGCAGGAACGCGCCGGCGCGGTCGAAGGCGTTGCGCATGCGTTGCTGGGTCTGCTCGGGAGTCACCAGCTCGGCGCCCTGCGGCAAGGGACGGCTCTTGACCCAGGCGAGCCAGTCGCCGATGGCCGCGGGTGCGCCGGCCACGAGCAGGCGATGGCGCGCGCGGCTGCCCACGCCGAGCAGTCCGGCGCGCTGCGCATCAGCCAGGTTCATCAGCGCGCGGGGGGCCAGGGCGAACAGCTGGCCACCATCGGGCTGGCTCACCAACTCGGCCGCGACGGTGAGCTCCTGGCCGCCGACCTGCACCTGGTCGCCCACGCCCAGGCCGAGTGCCACCAGCGCGCGATGGTCCAGGTAGACGGCGCCGGCGGGCGGTCCGTGACCGGTGGAGGTGGCGCCGTGTGCAGCCAGCTCCAGCGCGCCGCGCAGGGGCCAGGCGGCATCGACGGCGTCGACATCGAGCAACTGGCCGCGTTCGCTGGCGAAGGCGACGCTGGGGAAACCGGCGCTGCGTGTCACCGCCAGGTCCCGCTGGCGGGCCTCATTGGCGTAGCTCGGCGGCAGCGCCTGCGGTGCGGACAGGCCGGCGTCACCACCGATCAATTCAGCGGCGCTGGCGAGCAGGCCCCGCTCGACCCGGCTGGCGAGCGTCGCCACCACGCCCAGTGCCACGACGGCGAGGAGCAGCGAGGCGGCCAGCGTGCGCAGTTCGGGCAGGTGCCACTCGCGACGCAGGGTGCGCAAGGCAAGGCGGAGCAGCTTCATGGGGCACCTCCGCGACGGCGTGCATCCTGCGCGCGATCCGTCGTGGGCTGCGAATGGCGGTCACGCACAGGGGGCGCACCTACAGGATGCCGGCGCCTCATCGGGCGGCCGCCGGCGTGGCGACGCGGCCATCCATCAGCTCCACGCCCCGGCCGCACCGCGCGGCCAGCTGCGCGTCGTGGGTCACCAGCACAAGCGTGGTGTGGTGATCGCGGTTGAGCGCGAACAACAGATCGGCGACATGACGGCCGGTGCGCTGGTCGAGGTTGCCGGTCGGCTCGTCGGCGAACAGCACCCGCGGACCGTGCACGAAGGCTCGCGCGATCGCCACGCGCTGCTGTTCGCCGCCGGACAACTGCGCCGGGTAGTGGCGCCGGCGCGCATGCAGGCCGACCGCATCGAGTGCGTCGTGCGCGCGCTTGCGCGCATCGTTGCGGCCTTCCAGTTCCAGCGGCAGCATCACGTTCTCCTCCGCGGTGAGCGCCGGGAGCAGGTGGAAAGACTGGAACACGAAGCCGACCAGCCGCCGGCGCAGGTCCGCGCGCGCCTCCTCATCCATCGCCTGCAGCGCCTGGCCTTCCAGATGGACGGTGCCGGCGCTGGGCACGTCCAGCCCGGCCAGCAGGCCCAGCAGGGTGGTCTTGCCCGAGCCGGATGCGCCGACGATGGCGAAGCTTTCGCCGGCGTGGACCGCGAGGCTCACGCCGGCCAGGATGTCCAGCCTCCCCTCGGGGCCACGAACCGTCTTGCTAACATCGCGGGCCTCCAGAAGCGGTAGGGAAGGTTCGCTCATGCGTCGAGTCCTCGGATGGCTGGCGGTGCTGTGGATGGGATGGAGCGGCGCCGCACTGGCGGCCGCGCCCAGGACGGTGCTCGTGCTGGGTGATTCACTGTCGGCTGCGCACAACATCGCCGCAGACCAGGGTTGGGTGCATCTGCTGGAAGTACGCCTTGGCAAGATGCAGCCGCCCTGGCACGTGGTCAATGCCAGCATCAGCGGCGAGACCACGCTCAGTGGGCGGAATCATCTGCCCAAGCTGCTGGCGACATACAAGCCCGCCGTTCTGGTGCTGGAACTGGGCGCCAACGATGGCCTGCGTGGCCTGCCGCTGGATGCGGTCAGGCAGAACCTCGCCGCGATGATCGACATGGCCGGGCAGGCGCACGCCAAGGTACTGCTGGTCGGTATCGAGTTGCCGGTGAACTACGGTCCGCGCTACCGCGATGCCCTGCGCGGCATCTACGCCGATCTCGCGCGCAGCAAACACACCGCACTGGTGCCTTTCCTGCTGGAGAAAGTGGCGCTTGACCCGTCGCTGATGCAGGCCGATGGTCTGCATCCCACGGCCGCGGGCGAGCCAGCCGTGCTGGCCACGGTGTGGGCGCAACTGGCACCGTTGCTGCAGTGAAACGGCGAGCACCGTTTTCCCAGCGAACTGGGCACCGGAACACGTTCTGAATCACGCCTTAAAAATTTCACGCTGCTGTCACCCGTCGGATCGTTAGCTCTTCACATTTGTGAAAACCACAAACGGAGGGACCATGAGCCTGCGCGACGAACAGTCCGGCTTGATCCTGCTGGTCGAGGACAACCGGCAAATTGCTGAAATGGTTGGAGAATTCCTGGAGCGTCGGGGTTATTCGGTCGATTATGCGGCCGACGGCGTCAGTGGCCTGCACCTGGCCGTGTCCAACAGCTACGACGTCATCGTGCTGGACCTGATGCTGCCGGGCATGGATGGCCTGGATGTGTGCCGCAAGCTGCGCAAGGACGCCAAGAAGTCCACGCCGGTGCTGATGCTCACCGCGCGCGACACGCTCGAAGACAAGTTGATCGGCCTGGAAGCCGGCGCGGACGACTATCTCGTCAAGCCGTTCGAGGTGCGCGAGCTCGAAGCGCGCCTGCGTGCGCTGATCCGCCGCGATCGCCGCCAGGTGTCTTCCGAGGTGCTCACCGTCGGCGACATGACGCTGGACACCGCCACGCTGCGGCTGACCCGCGGCGGCCAGGAGCTGACCGTCTCGCCGATCGGCCTGAAGCTGCTGGCGATCCTGATGCGCGAATCGCCCCGCGTGGTGAGCCGTCGCGACATCGAGAGGGAGATCTGGGGCGATACGCTGCCCGATTCGGACACCCTGCGCTCGCACCTGTACAACCTGCGCCGCGTGATCGACAAGCCGTTCGACCGCCCGTTGCTGCACACGATCCACTCGGCCGGTTACCGCCTGGCCGACCTGGAAACCGAAGTGGCGACGGCCACCGCCTGATCGAGCGGGGTGAGCATCGCAACAACAGGTATGGACAGGGGATTGCCACGGAAACAGGGTGAAGGTCGAAGCCAGGCCGGTGCGTTCCACCGCCGGCTCGCGCTGATCTTCGGCCTGCATCTGCTGGGCGTGATCGTCTGCGTCATGCTGGGCGTGTTCAACGTCGCGCCCCCGGTGGCGGTGGTCGTGCTGCTTGCGATCATCAGCGCACTCGCGTGGCTGGCTGCCCGGCGTCAGTGGCGGCCGGTCGGCCGGCTCGCGCGCGTGATCGACAGCTGGGACGACGAGCCCGACGTCGACGCGTTGGCGCCGACGCACCTCTCCGACCAGGCCGACGCCGACGTGGTCACGCTCGCGCGCGGCCTGCACGGCTTTGCCACGCGCATCGCCGGATACAACCAGCGCGAGCGCAACTTCACCCGCGATGCCAGCCACGAACTGCGCAGCCCGTTGACGGTGATCAAGATGTCCGCCGACATGCTTTCGGACGAATCGGAGCTGAGCAAGTTCGGCGTGCGCTCGGTCAAGCGCATCCAGCGGGCCACGCGCGAGATGGAAGCGTTGATCGAGGCGCTGCTGATCCTGGCCCGAGAGTCGGACCTGGGCGCCGGCGAAGAGGAGTTCGTCGTCAATGACGTGCTGCATAAGGGCATGGATGACCTGCAGCAGATGCTCGAAGGCCGGGCGGTCGACCTCAGGATCGAGGAGCCGGCGCGGTTTGCGCTGCGTGCCTCGCCGCGGGTGTTCATGGTGTTGTGCTGGCAGCTGATCCGTAACGCCAGCCAGCAGGCGGATCACGGCAGTATCGTGATCACGGTGCTGCCTGGCGCCGTGGCCGTTTCCAACCGGGTGGACGAAGCCCCGGCGATCGACCGGCACGGCTTCGAGCTGGCGATCGCCCAGCGCATCAGCGAGCGCTTCCATTGGCCGCTGGAACTGCAGACCCGCGACGGCTGCGAACACATCGCGAGCATCCGCTTTCCCGAAACGCTGCCTGCCTGAGCCGGGAGTCCCTACAGAGGGATTCCGGGCCCAATGTAGGAGCGCCCTTGGGCGCGACCGGGATGGCGGTCGCACCCAAGGGCGCTCCAATGGAGGCATGCAACCCCTGCGCTCAGCCCTTCAGCGAAGGCGACACCGCGAAATCGCACCCGGTCTTGGCCTTGACCTCGTCCAGCGACACGCCCTGGTTGAGCTCGATCAGGGTCAGGCCCTTGCCCTTTTCGACCTCGAACACGGCCAGGTCGGTGATGATCAGGTCCACCACTTCCTTGCCGGTCAGCGGGAGGTCGCACTGCGGCTTGATCTTCGGCGAGCCGTCTTTCGCGGTGTGCTCCATCAGCACGACCACGCGCTTGACGCCGCTGACCAGGTCCATGGCGCCGCCCGGGCCCTTGACCATCTTGCCCGGCACCATCCAGTTGGCCAGGTCGCCCGTGGCCGAGACTTCCAGCCCGCCCAGGATCGACAGGTCGATGTGGCCGCCGCGGATCATCGCGAAGGAATCGGCGCTGGAGAAGAAAGCCGAGCCGGGCAGGGTGGTGATGGTCTGCTTGCCGGCGTTGATCAGGTCGGGATCGACGTTGTCCTCGGACGGGAACGGGCCGATGCCGAGCAGGCCGTTCTCCGATTGCAGGATGACGTCCATGCCCTCGGGAATGTAATTGGCCACCAGCGTCGGGATGCCGATGCCGAGGTTCACGTAGAAACCGTCGCGCAGCTCCTTCGCCGCACGCTGGGCCATCGCCGAGCGGGTCGGGTTTTCCTTGCCGGTGTTGGCGCCGGCAATGGTGCGGAACTCGATGCGCTTTTCGTACTTCGCACCCTGCACGATGCGGTCGACGTAGATGCCGGGCACGTGGATGTTGTTCGGGTCGAGTTCGCCGACCTCGACCAGGTGTTCGACCTCGGCCACGCACACCTTGCCGCAGGTGGCGATCATCGGATTGAAGTTGCGCGCCGTCTCGCGGAAGACCAGGTTGCCCAGCCGGTCACCCTTCCACGCCTTGACGATGGAAACGTCAGCGTGGATGGCCTCCTCCAGCACGTATTCCTTGCCGTCGAAGATCTTGGTTTCCTTGCCATCGGCCAGCTTGGTGCCGAATGCCGTGCGCGTGTAGAAGCCCGGGATGCCGGCACCGCCGGCGCGCAGCTTCTCGGCCAGCGTGCCCTGCGGGGTCAGGTGCAGTTCCAGCTCGCCGGAAAGCACCTGGCGCTCGAACTCTTTGTTCTCTCCGACATAGGAGGCATACACGCGCTTGACCTGGTGGGTCTTCAACAGCGGCCCCATGCCGAAATCGTCCACGCCGGCGTTGTTGCCGACGATGGTCAGCCCCTTGGTGCCAGCCTCCAGCAGCGCGCCGATCAGGTTCTCGGGAATGCCGCACAGGCCGAAACCGCCCGCGGCGATCGTCATGTCGTCGAACAGGAGGCCGTCGAGAGCCGCCTTTGCGCTTGCATACACCTTGTCCATAGCAGTGCCTTCCGGGTGGAGAGTCAGCTGCCAAGGATACGATGGAACGCAGCCGCGCCGCGTCGTACCAAGGTCGCAAGCCCCGCCGGCCTCATTCGCGCATGCACACAAGCCGCTCCAGCCCGTGTAGGAGCGCACCTGTGCGCCACCGCCATCCGCACACCGGCGAAAGCCCCCGGCCATGAATCCCTGGTGGCATTCCCGCAGCTCTTGACATGTCTGTTTACGAGCGTAAACATGTTGACGTTTACACATGTAAATGGAGTGACTCATGGCCATCAGCGAAGCCGAAGCCATCGTGATGGAAGTGCTCTGGCACCAGGCACCGCGCAGCGCGGAAGAAATCCTCGCCGAAGTCGGCCCCCGCCAGGCCTGGCAGGAAGGAACCGTCAAATCGTTGCTCAACCGCCTGCTGAAGAAGAAGGCGGTCAAGGCCGAGCGTGAGGGACGCCGCTACCTCTACACGCCGTTGCTCAGCCGCGAGAAGTACGTCTCGCAGGAGAGCAAGGGCCTGCTCGACCGCCTGTTCGGTGGGCGCGTCGCGCCGCTGGTCGCGCATTTTTCCGAGCAGCACAAGCTCTCGCGCAAGGACGTGGCCGAACTGCGTCGCCTGCTGGAGGAGCTGGACGATGAACGCTGAGGCGAGCGGGACCATCGCCGCCTGGTTGTTGCTCCTGGCATGCACTCTGGCGCTGGCCTGTGTCGCGCTCCTGAGGCGGCCTTGCCGACGCTGGTTCGGCGCCGAGAGTGCCTTCCTGCTGTGGGGATTGCCGCCACTGGCGATGCTGGGTAGCCAGCTCCCGCACACAGCGGTGGCCAGCAGCGGGGCATGGGCGGGCACCGCGTGGGTGGCCGTGTCGGCCTCCGATGCCTGGTCAGGTGCGCGCATGGCCGACGTCGACGGGACCGGCGCACTGGCGTGGATATGGCTGTTGGGTGTGATCGTGAGCCTGGCGCGGGCTGCCGTGGCCCAGGCCCGCTACCGGCGTTGCCTGCGCGATGCCGAGCCGCTCGCCAGTGTCTCGCCGCACTGGTCCGTGCTGCGTGCAGCGACGATGGATGCCGGCCCCGCGCTCGTCGGCGCCTGGCGCCCGCGCATCGTCGTGCCGGTCGATTTCGAAACGCGATATGCGAAAGCCGAGCAGGCGCTGATTCTCGCGCATGAGGCCATGCATGCCCGTCGTCGTGACGGCTGGTGGAGCCTGCTCGCGCAGTTGTTGGCCTCGGTGTTCTGGTTCCATCCGCTGGCCTGGTGGGCGCTTACCGCCCTGCGCCAGGACCAGGAACTGGCCTGCGATGCGGCGGTACTGCGCGAGCGCGGCTGCCGACGCAGCTATGCCCAGGCCATGTTGAAGACCCCGGGCGCGACGCGCGCGTTGCCGGTCGGGTGCAGTTGGTCGTCCCGCCATCCACTTACGGAGCGTATTGCCATGCTGAAAACGCCGACCCCGGGTTCCACCCGCCGCCGCCTGGGTTTCCTCGCCAGCGCTGCCATCGCCGTCGCGTTCAGCGGCGCGCTCTACGCCGCCAGTGCGCCAGTGATGCCGCAGTCCGCTCCAAGCAAAGACGCGGGCAGCGGCCGATACCAGCTGGACATCCAGCTTGTCCTGTCCAGCGACGGGGCCGAAGCCAGCCATGCGCGCCGGCTCGACCTGGCGGTGTGCGGGGCGGCCGGCGAAACGTCGACGGTGGCGACCCGGGGAATCGAGCTGGACGCCGTCACCCGGGCAACGGGCGGGCAGCACGTCAGCATCGATCTGGCGGTACGGGATCAGGCTGGCGCCCGGCCGACGCAGAGCCGTCTGCAGGGCGTGCTGGACCAGCCGCTGCTGGCTTCCGGCAAGGTGCCCGGCAGTGACGTGCAGTACACCCTGCGGGTGACGCCGCGGCTGGGCTGTCCGGCGAGCGCCGCGACGGCCGCCGGCGGCGAGCGGCTCATCACCATGAAGGTCAAAGGCACCGCCGCCCGCACGGTGGCCAAAGCGATCGCCTCGCAGGCAGGGCTGGTGCTGGTCAATCCCGAGGCGCTCGACGAGCGCGCCATCGCGCTCGACTTCCAGCAGGTGCCTGCTGCCGCCGCGTTGCAGATGGTGGCCCGGACCGATGGCGTCCACGCGGTTTTCGACGGAACCCGCACGCGTTTCGAGCGGCTTCCGTAAGTGATCCGCGTGCTGCCGTTGAGGTGCGGCGGCAGCACGGAGGCGGCCGCTTCCTGCGGCCGCGCTTGCTCGGAACGTGGGGACGGCTGGATATACTCGGTGGCTACTGCCTGGAGACATCCAAGTGAAGCCGCTGCGCGTGTTCGCCGCCCTGACCACTCTGGGGATCGCCGCCATGAGCCACGCCGCCACCACGCCCGTCCTGGTCATCCACGGCGGTTCGGGCGTGGTTCGACGCGACCTGAATCCGGCAAGGGAGAACGAGGTCCGCGCGGCGCTCGCCCGTGCGCTCCAGAGTGGCTATGCCCAGCTCAAGGCGGGCAAGCCGGCGCTCGACGGTGTCACGGCGGCACTGACCGTGCTGGAGGACGATCCCAACTTCAATGCAGGCAAGGGTGCGGTGTTCACCCATGACGGACGCAACGAGCTGGACGCGGCGATCATGGACGGCGACACGCTGCGCGCGGGCGCTGTCGCCGGCGTGCACCGGGTAAAGAACCCGATTCTGCTGGCGCGCGCGGTACTGGAGAAGTCCGAGCACGTGATGCTGGTGGGCGACGGCGCCGAGGCGTTCGCGCGTGAGGCGGGTGTCACGCTGGTCGATCCGTCGTATTTCCGTACCGAGCAGCGTTGGCAGCAACTGCAGCGGGCATTGAAAGAAGACCGCGACGGCAAGCCGCATTCGGACGTGGAGACGGCCAAGCATTTTGGCACCGTCGGCGCCGTGGCGCTGGATGCCCAGGGACATCTGGCGGCGGGTACGTCCACCGGCGGCATGACCGACAAGCGCTGGGGCCGGGTCGGCGATTCGCCGATCATTGGCGCCGGCACCTACGCCAATGCGGACTGCGCCGTCTCCGGCACGGGCTGGGGCGAGTTCTACATCCGCACCGTGGCAGCGCATGCGATCTGCATGCGTGTGTCGCTGATGCACGTGCCGCTGGAGCGCGCCGCGGCCGAGGTGATCAACCAGGAAATCCCGGCGATGGGCGGCAACGGCGGCGCCATCGCGCTGGACGCCAGGGGCCACATCGCCATGCCGTTCAACACCGACGGCATGTATCGCGGATGGATCGGCGGCGATGGCGTGGCGCACGTGGCGATCTACGACGACGAGGGGAACGCCGCCGCCGATCTGGCGCCCGTCGAAGACTCGCGCCAATGATCGGCGACCCGGCGTGATACGGCTGGTGTTGTAGGAGCCCGCGTGCGGGCGATGCTTTGTGGGCCACTTGCAAAGGGCATCGCCCGCAAGCGGGCTCCTGCAAAAGACCCCTGGCCGACGCCGCCGGGCAGCCTGTGGTCATGGCGCCGCCTCCTGCGGGAGGAAATGACGGCCGGGCATCTCCCGGTTCTCCATGAGTGGCTACAATGGACGCGAGCATGGCCGGCGGCCCAGTGGGGCGCGTGAGCCAGTCGCACCATCCACACGCCCAGGAGCACCGATGTCCATTTCGTTGATCGCCGCACTGGATGAGAATTTCGCCATCGGCCGGAAGGGGCAACTTCCCTGGCACCTGCCGGACGACCTGCGCTGGTTCAAGCAGCTGACGCTCGGCAAGTACGTGTTGATGGGCTACAACACCGCGGTGGCGATCGGCCGGGCGTTGCCGGACCGGCACAACCTGGTGCTTTCGCGTCGGCATGAGGCGCCGTTCCCGGGCCAGGTCGCCGTGCGTTCGCTGGAGGAGGCCCAGGCGCGCGCCGGCGGCACCGGCCTGATGGTGATCGGCGGCGGCCAAGTCTATGCGGCGGCGCTGCCGCTGGCGCGGCGCATGTATCTGACCTGGGTGAGTGCCGCCGTGGAGGGCGCCGATACCTTCTTCCCTGGTATCCACCTGCGCGACTGGACCGAAGTCGCCCGCACCCACCACAAGGCCGATGCCGAACACCAATACAGCTTCGACATGGTCGAGTACGTGCGCGAGTCCTGACCTCCTTGGTCCTCCCTGTCATGCACGTGATGGCCGGCGTGCTACTCGATACGGACGGCCAGGTGCTGCTCGCACAGCGACCGCCCGGGAAACACCTGGCCGGCATGTGGGAGTTTCCCGGCGGCAAGCTTGAACCCGGCGAATTCCCGGTCGCAGGCCTGGTGCGCGAATTGCGCGAGGAACTGGGCGTGGAGATTGACCTGGACCGCGCTGCGCCGTTGATCCAGGTACGCTGGAATTACGGTGAGCGCGACCTGCTGCTGGATGCCTGGCGAATCACGGCATGGCAGGGGACGCCACGCTCGGTGGAAGGACAGGCGCTGCAATGGCGATGGCCGCCGGCTATCCAGCCGACCGTGTTGGCGCCGGCAGACCGGGAGATCCTCAAGGCTCTTTGTTCCGGACGGCCAGTGCGTTTGTAGCGCGAAGGCGGATCATCGACCCTGACGTTGCGCGGCCAGTGCCAGGTATCGCCGGTGCAGCGCCTGGACATGGGCGTCCAGCGCCGCCTCGCTGTTGCTGTTGTCGATCACGTCGTCTGCCAGCACCAGCCGTTCGCGGCGGCTGGCCTGCTGGGCCAGCATCTGCTCGGCGAGCGGCCGGTCGATGCCGTCGCGGGCGATAAGGCGTTCCAGCTGGACTGCCTCGGGCACGTCCACCAAAAGGATGCGGTCGATCCAGCGGTAGTGGGCGATGTTCTCGGCCAACAGCGGGATCGCCAGCAGGCAGTAGGGCGCGGTTTCGGCCAGCGCGCGCTGGTGCAGCCATTCGCGCACGCGGGGGTGGATGATCGCCTCGAGCGCGCGTTTGGCCGCAGCATCGGCGAACACGCGCCGGCGCATGGCCGCACGGTCGAGACCTCCCTGCGCGTCCAGCACCTCCAGGCCAAACTGGTCGGCGATGGCCGCCAGTCCCTCGCTGCCCGGTTCGATCACGACACGCGCGGCCACGTCGGCATCGTGCACCGGCACGCCCAAGGCCTCGAAGCGGCGGGCGACGGCGGTCTTGCCGGCGGCAATGCCTCCGGTCAAGCCGACCACGTAGGCGCGCGCCACCATTATCGCGATCCGGTCAGGTGCAAGTAGCCCTGCAGCAGCGAATCGCCGAAAACGAACCATATCCAGCCCGCCATGGCGATGAACGGGCCGAACGGCATCGGCATCTCGCGTTCGTGCCGGCGCAGGGCAATCAGCAGGCCGCCGACGATGGCGCCGACCAGAGAGGACAGCAGCACCACCGGCAACAGCGCGCCGGGCCCCATCCACGCGCCGAGTGCCGCCAGCAGCTTGAAGTCGCCGTAGCCCATGCCTTCCTTGCCGGTGAGCAGCTTGAACAGCCAGTAGACGCTCCACAGGCTCACGTACCCCAGCGCCGCGCCCAGGATCGCCGGCGCCGGCAGCACGAACATCGGCAACAACGACAGCAGCAGGCCCAGCCACAGCAAGGGCAGGGTGAGCTGGTCAGGCAGCAATTGCGTGCGGAAATCGATGCCCGCCGCGGCGATCAACACCCAGGTGAGCACCAGTCCTGCCAGCGCGGCCCAGCCGGGCCCGAATTTCCAGACCACCAGCACGCTCAGCGCGCCGCTGAGAAACTCCACCAGCGGGTACTGGATGGAGATCGGTTCACGGCAATACCGGCAGCGTCCGCGCAGCAGCAGCCAGCCGAACAGCGGAATGTTGTCGCCCGCGGCCAGCGGGTGCTTGCAGTGCGGACAGTGCGATGCCTCGCGCACGATGCCTGGCGGCAGTGGCTCGTCGGCCACGTCCAGCGCCAGCTCTTCCTGCGCCTCGCGCCGCCACTGCGCTTCCAGCCGCGCAGGCAGGCGCAGGATCACTACGTTGAGGAAGCTGCCCACCAACAGGCCGAGCACGCCGGCGAAAACAAGCCAGAGCCAAAGCGGAAGGTCGAGCATGTACGTCCTCAAGTCAGATGGGGAGACCCGGCAAGCCGGAGCGCACCTGTGCGCGACCGTGGGCCTCGCGGTCGCGCGCGGGTGCGTTCCCTGCGGGTGGCTTGTCGCGCGCGCGGTTGTTTACGTCTGATCCAACCGCCGGAAAGCATCGCCCGCGTGGCCCCGACGATCGGCGCCGGAGCTTGCGCGGTTTCCGACGGACCACGAAAAAGGCCCCCCTCCCGGCGGGAGAGGGGCCTGGTAGTCCGAAAGATTACACCGTGCCGGCCAGCTTGAAGATCGGCAGGTACAGGGAGACGACCATGCCGCCGACCAGCACGCCGAGGATCACCATGATGATCGGCTCCAGCAGCGTGGAGAGCGTGTCCACCGCGGTGTTCACCTCTTCCTCGTAGAACTCCGCGACCTTGAACAGCATGTTGTCCAGCGCGCCGGATTCCTCGCCGATGGCGGTCATCTGCACCACCATGTTCGGGAACAGGCCCGTCTGGCGCATCGACAGCTGCAACTGGTGGCCGACCGCGATGTCGTCGCGCATCCGGCGTACTGCGTCGCCGTAGACAATGCTGCCAGTGGCGCCAGCCACCGCGTCCAGCGCCTCCACCAACGGCACACCGGCCCGGAAGGTGACGCCCAGCGTGCGCGCGAAGCGGGCGATGGCCGACTGGCGCATGATGTTGCCCATCACCGGCAGCTTGAGCATCACACGGTCCAGGAAGTGGGCGACCTTCACCGAACGCTTCTTGGCCATGACGAGGGCCACGATGCTGCCGACGATGACGCCGATCACCACCCACCAGTAGTGCTGCATGAACTGCGATGCGGAAATGACGATCTGGGTCGGCGCAGGCAGCTCGGCGCCCGCGTCCTTGAAGGTCTGCTCGAACACCGGCACCACGAACAACAGCAGGATCATGCTGACCAGCAGCGCCACCGCCATGACCATCACCGGGTAGAACAGGGCCTTCTTGATCTTGCTCTTGATGCCCTCCATCCGCTCCTTGTAGGTGGCCACGGTATCCAGCACCGTGTCCAGTACACCGGCCGATTCGCCGGCGCGCACAAGGTTGCGATAGAGCTCGTCGAACTGGACGGGGTACTTGCCCAGCGCCTCGTGCAGCGAAGCGCCCCCCTCGATGCCTTGCTTGACATCGGTGAGCATGTTCTTGAAGCGGACGTTCTTCTGGCCGCCGGCGATGATCTCGAAGGACTGCACCATCGGCACACCCGACGCCATCATGGTGGCGATCTGGCGGCTGAAAATGGCCACGTCGCGAGGCTTGACCGTGCTGCCGGTCGAGCCGAACAGCGGCTTGGCTTTCTCGCGTACGGTCTGCGGGTTCATCCCCTGGCGGCGCAACTCGGCCTTGACCAGCGAAGCGTTCTTCGCCGGCATTTCGCCCGACATGCGTTTGCCGCGCTTGTCCAGGGCGACCCAGTCGTACATGGTCATCCTGTTGACCTCGGCGCGCTGGGCGCCCAGGTTCGCGTTCTTCGCGAGTGCGTTAGCCGTAGCCATGCCCGATTTCCCCCGGTGGTTCGATCCGCGACGGCCGCCCGTGGCGGCGATCTTCGGTGAAGCTTATGCCAAATGTAGCGAGCTATTTCGTGCCGTTCCGCGCAACTTCGCGCTTTCCGGCGGGTCCCGCATAGGTGCCGCAAAGGGTCGCGTGACTTGCTTTTGCGCGACCTGGTGCCGCCATTCCCTCAATCCTTCGTCACGCGGTCGATCTCGGCCAGGCTGGTCACGCCGGCCTTGACCTTGAGCAGCGCCGACGCGCGCAGGTCGTTGATGCCGATGCCGCGTGCGACCTCACCGATCTGCAGCGCGTTACCGCCCTGCAGCACGATCTTCTGGATGTCTTCGGTCATCGGCATCACCTGGTAGATGCCGACGCGGCCCTTGTAGCCTTCGTTGCAGTGGTCGCAGCCGACCGCCTCGTACAGCGTCAGGCCGTTGTCGATGTCTTCCTGGCTGAAGCCGGCGGCCAGCAACACGTGCGGCGGCAGGGTTTGTGGCTTCTTGCACTCATGCAGGCGACGGGCCAGGCGCTGAGCGATCACCAGCGTTACCGACGAGGTGATGGAGTAGGGCGGGATGCCCATGTTCATCAGGCGCGCGATGGTCTGCGGCGCGTCGTTGGTATGCAGGGTGGAAAGCACCATGTGGCCGGTCTGCGCCGCCTTGATCGCGATCTCGGCGGTTTCCAGGTCGCGGATTTCGCCGACCATGATCACGTCCGGATCCTGGCGCAGGAACGAGCGCAGGGCTGCCGCGAAGGTCATGCCGCGCTTGACGTTCTGCTGGACCTGGTTGATGCCCTCGACGCGGATTTCCACCGGGTCTTCCACGGTGGAGATGTTGCGCTCGGGCGTATTGAGGATGTTGAGGGCGGTGTACAGCGACACCGTCTTGCCCGAGCCGGTCGGGCCGGTTACCAGCACCATGCCGTAGGGCTTGTGGATGGCATCCAGATAGAGCTTCTTCTGGTTTTCCTCGTAGCCGAGCTTGTCGATGCCAAGCTTGGCCGAGGAGCTGTCCAGGATACGCAGCACGATCTTCTCGCCGAACAGCGTGGGCAGCGTGCTCACGCGGAAGTCCATCGAGCGGCTCTTGGACAGATTCAGCTTGATGCGGCCGTCCTGGGGCACGCGGCGCTCGGCGATGTCCAGGCCGGCCATCACCTTCAGGCGCGAGGAAATGCGGCTGGCCATCTTCATCGGCGGATTGGCGACCGGACGCAGCATGCCGTCCATGCGCAAGCGCACGCGGAAGTTTGTTTCGAATGGCTCGAAATGGATGTCCGAGGCACCACGGCGGATCGCATCGACCAGGATCTTGTTGACGAACTTCACCACCGGTGCGTCGTCGCCGCCGGTCGCGTCGATACCGGTGCTGTCGGCCGCATCCTCATCTCCGGCCTCGAGCGACAGTTCATCGAACTCGTCGTTGCCCATCTCGGGCATCGTGGCGTTCACCGCCGCCAGCGCGCCATCGATGGCCCGCGACAGCTGGCCGCGCTCGACCAGGATCGGCTCGACCATGCAGTTGGAGTGGAACTTGATCTCGTCCAGCGCGTGCGACTGCATCGGATCGGCGATGCCCACGAACAGGCGCTTGCCGCGCTTGAACAGCGGCAGCGCCTGGTGCTTTGTCATCAGCGCCTCGCTGATCAGGTTCACCGGCATGGACGCGGATGCGATTGCGCTGACGTCCATCATCGGCATGCCGAACTCGGCGGAGGCCACTTGGGTGAGGCGGGCGCTTTCGACCAGTCCATGATCGAGCAGCCACGCGGCCAGCGACGTTTTCTGCTGGGCCGAATCGGCGACCGCCTTGCGGACATCCGCCTCCGGCAGCACGCCCTCGGACACCAGGCGACGCGCCATGCCGGTCAGGCCCGCGAGCGACGGTTGCAATTGGGATGACATGATAGATTCCGGCCTTAAGCCCCCTTATTGACAAGGAATTTACCCCAGAAATGCGGCGCGGTCATCTGGCGGCGAAGGGGGGCGTCCGGCAAGTTCTGAAGCCGCCACGCGTGTCACGGAAAGGCCGGATGGATTTTCCGTTGTCTGCGGCCGGCGGCTCGGTGACGGCGGGCGAACGGCGAGGCCGATGAGAAATGTGGCGCCTGCCACACAGGCGGGCAGGGTATCGGCTGGGATCGCCTTCGCCGTGGTAGCGCGCGTTATGATCGTCCGATACCCGGGGGAACCGATTTGAAACGCCTGAGCATCATCTTGCCCGCGAAAAACGAAGCGGCGGCGCTTGCCCGTCTGCTGCCGGTGCTGCGCACCGCGCAGCCGGACGCGGAAATCATCGTGGTCGACGACGGCTCGACCGATGACACGCAGGCCATCTGCGCAGCCAACGCGGTCGACTGCCTGTCCTCGCCCTATTCGATGGGCAATGGCGCGGCGATCAAGCGTGGCGCGCGGGCAGCCAAGGGCGAATGGCTGGTGTTCATGGACGGCGACGGCCAGCACGACCCGGCCGATATCGACCGCCTGCTGGCCAAGCTTCAGGAAGGCTACGACATGGCCATCGGTGCGCGCGACTGGGGCAGCCAGGCTGGCGTGGGCCGTGGCCTGGCCAACACCTTCTACAACTGGCTGGCTACCCGCATGACCGGCCACGCCGTGCTCGACCTCACCTCGGGCTTCCGTGCCGTGCGTGCGGAGAAGTTCCGCGAGTTCCTGTACCTGTTGCCCAACGGCTTTTCGTACCCCACCACCAGCACCATGGCCTTCTTCCGCAGCGCCTACCCGGTTGCCTACGTGCCGATCAAGGCCGCCCAACGCGTGGGCAAGAGCCACATCCGGCCGCTGAGGGACGGGCTGAGGTTCCTGCTGATCATCTTCAAGATCGCCACGCTGTACTCGCCGTTGAAACTGTTCGCGCCGGCGAGCGTGATCTTTTTTCTTCTGGGATGCGCCAACTACCTGTGGACGTACTTCCATTTTGGCCGCCTGACCAACGGAAGCACGCTGCTTTGGAGCGCGGCTGTGATCATATTTCTGATCGGCCTGATTTCCGAGCAGATCACCGCCCTGACGTATCGCAGAGATGACTGATCGTGCCCGGATCTTCATCGTCGGAACGCGTGCTCAACTGATCAAGGTGGCGCCGGTCATTGTCGCGTGCGAGCGAATGGAGCTGCCGCTGACCCTGCTGATGACGGGCCAACATCAGGAGACCATGCTGGACCTCATCGAAGAGTTTGGTATCCGGTCCCGCCCCGAACCTGTCTTGCCGGTATCCGAGCGGGCCACCGTGCTCTCGCTGGTGCGCTGGTTACCGCAGGCCTACCTGGCATTGGCCCGGCGCCTGAAACAACTGAAGGCGACCGGCACCGAGCTGGATGTCCTCGTGCACGGAGACACGCTCTCGACGCTCATAGGGGCCGTTGCCGGCCGTCGTTGCCGTGCGCGGCTGGTGCATCTGGAGAGCGGATTGACGTCGGGCCGCTTGTTCGACCCGTTCCCGGAAGAAATATGCCGGCGCATCGTCTTTCGAATGACCGACCTGGCGATGTGCCCCAATGCCGAAGCGGCGTCGTACATGCGCAAGCACCATCGTCGGGCCAGGGTGGTGGACACCGGCGGCAATACCATCATCGATGCGGTAGAGCTGACCGGCGCTGCTTCCGTGCGACCCGACGCGGACGAACCCTACGTGGTGGCATCGCTGCACCGGTTCCAGAATCTTTATGACGGGGCTCGTTTGCGTGCATTGGTGGCTTTGATCGAGCAGGTGTCGGCCGTACTCAAGGTGTACTTCGTCCTGCATCCGGCCACCCGCAAGCGCTTGCGGGCCGAGGGATTGGACGAGCGCCTCAAGGCCACCCCGGGCGTGGCCTTGTCGCCTCGCCTCGGTTATGGAGCATTTCTGCGCCTGGCTGCCGGCGCAGCCTGTGTGCTGACCGATGGCGGCTCCAACCAGGAGGAACTGGCAGCGCTCGGCGTGCCCACCATCGTGATGCGCGAGCGCACCGAGCGGCCGGATGGATTGGGTGCAAACGCGTTGATGGAGGCGGACGTTCCCGGCGGCGTGCTGGCCTTCCTGCAGTCCGCCGGCCACCGCGCATTGAGACGCCCGGCGAACCTGTCGGAAGGTCCAGGGCCTTCCGCTCGAATCGCTGCCGAGCTGATCGCCCAGTCGCGGGCGCCGGATTGCTGAGCGCGGTGCGCCCATGGACGCCACGGAAATCATCGAGGTAAGTGATCCACGCCGGCTGGTCGCAAGGCCGGCGGTAAGCGTATTGATGCTTGCCTACAACCACGGTAGCTGTGTTGCCGAGGCGATCGAAGGGGTGCTTGCGCAACGTTGCAGCTTTCCCTTTGAGCTGATCATCGGGGAAGACGCCTCCCCAGATAACACGCTTGAGATCGCGCTGGACTATCAGGCGCGCTTTCCGGACATCGTCCGTGTCATACGTTCACGAGCCAACGTCGGCATGCTGGCCAATGCCAGGCGCATATTCGACAGGAGCCGTGGCGAGTTTGTCGCCTATTGCGAAGGCGATGATTTTTGGTGCGCGACCGACAAATTGCAGCGTCAGGTGCAAATGATGCAGACCGACGCGGGTATCGGCGTCGTACACACGGACTGGGTCAAGTCCCGATACGTGCAGGGACGCTGGCGCGTCGATTGGAAACGCACGGCGCACCGACGTGTGCCGCGCCATTATCTGGAAGGAAACCTCTTCGCGACGTTTTTCAATCCGAAGATTTTGCGGACGTGTACCCGGCTCGCGCGCCGCGAAGTTGTTGCGGCGTGTCTTGATTCGTCGCTCGGACAGACGCCCTACGGGTTCGGCGATACCGTTCTTGCGGCCTTCACCACGGCATCGTGGCGGGTCGGCTATCTCGCCGACGTCACCGCGGTATATCGCATAAGCCCGCGTTCCGCATTGCGCTCGGGCGTCGCGGCCCGCGTTCGTTTCCTCCGTTCTGCGTTACGGTTCGATACGGATGCCCGGGCTCATTTCGCCGGCCGAGCCGACTACCCGGAGGCGTATCGCTGGGAGCTCGCAGTGGGACTGCTCCTTTGGGGTATCCGCGCGCGCGACTTCACCGCCTGCCGCGACGCACTCGGTGATCTCCGCGCGCATTTCACTCCGGCCGGCTTTGTCCGGCAAGGCTGGAAGGCGTTGCTCATGCGTCTGCCCGGCATACATGACGTACATGATCACGCCCGGGACCGCGCGGCGTGAGATTGCAACTACCCCGGGTTCCTGTGGGGGCCCTAGGGCGCGGCACGTTGATCAGCACTTTCGGGCTGGTAACGCGAGCGGTGTTACAGGCGGGTTATCTGGTCATCCTCTCGCGCTGGCTGGGAGCCGAAGGCTACGGTCTCTTCGCCGGCTCGGTGGCTGCGACCGTCGTCTTCGCTCCGCTGGCTACCGGCGGCATGGGCCTGGTTTTTACCGAGCGGCTGATGAAGCGGTCGGGCGACCCAAAGCAACTATGGTCGCGGGTTGCCACACAATCCGCACTGTCCGGCCTCGTCGTCGCATTGGTGGTGCTGGCACTCGCGGCACTTTTCCTGCCCGTCCGGTTGCCGATGCTGGATATGGCACTGCTGGCCGCGGCGGAGTTGCTGGCGCTGCCGCTCGTCTATACGTCTACGGCGGCGTTACTGGCTCAGGGACGCGTTGGGCTGGCCACGATCTCCGTAATCATCGTGCCCCTGTCGCGGCTCCTGGGCGCAATCGGCTTGCTGCTGGCGAGTGCGGGACCAAGCGTGCCCATGCTGGTGGTGACCCATTGCCTGGGCACGTTCGTGGCGTCGACCTGGGCTGTGGCTTTCACGAAGACGGCGGCGGGTGCGTTCGCCGCAGGCGAGCCGGCTGATGGCGCTCCCGGCAGATGGATGCTGGCTCGCGAAGGTGCTCCTTATGCGCTGGGGGCCTGGGCAGGGACATCCTATGCCGAAGTCGACAAGGTGTTGATTCTTCAGTTGCTCGGCGCCGGTCCCGCCGGTGTCTACACTGCCGCCTACCGAGTGGTTTCGGTATTGGTGCTGCCGATCAACGCCTTGCTGAGCAATGCGCTGCCGCGCCTGTTTGCAGCCCGGTTCTCAGGAGACTTCTTTCGGGTAGTGCGCGCCGTCGTGTTTGCCGCGATGGGCTATTCCGTGCTGGGTGCCGCGGCGGCAGGTGTCTTCGCGACGCTCATGCCGGTGGTTTTCGGCGCGGACTATGCCGGCTCGTCCCGCTACGTCCTGTTGCTGTCGGCCTGGGTGCCGCTTGCTGCTTTGCACCTGACCGGGGCCAATGCCCTGCTCGCGGCAGGAGGCAAATACCTTCGCATGGCAATCGAGGTGGGTGGCCTGCTGGTCGTCGTGCTCGTGACCGTATGGCTTGCACCTCGAATAGGTGGTGAGGGCGCCGTTGCCGGGTTGCTCACGGCCGAAGCGCTCATGGCGATCGGTTGCTGGGCTTTTACTTTGCGGCGGACGGCGCAGACGCGCCACGGTTGAATCATGCCGGCGCTTGCCCCGGGCCACCGTCCGCATCGACCGCATAGAACACGGATTCCCAGCTCACAGGGGTGTGGTGGCCGAAAAAAATCCGGTAATTCGGATTCAGTTCGCGTATCCGCATCGGGAGCACCCAGAGGTCCTCTGGCTTGTGGTAACCGGAAATAGCCAGTCTCGGACGCATCTCGGAGATGATGCCGGCGGCGCCATCGATCGCTTCCCGTTCCTGGCCCTCGATATCCATTTTGATGAAGTCCACTTTGTGGCGGTGGGACGCCGCATAGTCGTCCAGCCGTGTGCAGGCAAAGTCGGCAGTGCTGATGGCTCCGGGAATGATGCGGCCCTGCGCGGCGAGTGGCGCACGCGCTGCGTGCGTCTGGTCGCCGACGGCCAGTGTGTTCACGTGCAATGTGTGCGCGATTGCCGGATTGAGGCTGGCCTGAAGCTCGCAGAAGCGGGCATGCAGTGGCATCGGGTCGAACAGGTGGACCTCTCCCGCAGGTGCGACCATCGCAGCGAAAAGAAGAGACACCTCACCGATGCAGGCGCCGCAGTCATAGACGATCTCGCCTGTCCTGGGTGAAACGTCGAGGCCGCCACGGCGCACCAGATACTGCCGGTAACTGTTGATGAGACGTAGCTGTATCGCGCGCGTGATGACCTTGAACGGCTCCGCGGTGGGACGGTCCAGGCGCGCCTGGAACACTCTGAGGGGTACGCCGAGGTAGTCCCGTGGGAAGCCGCTCTCCGCGAACGGTTCGTCCGATATCACCTGCAGCAGGTCATCGAAGTCGATCCGGGGAAAGTAGAAGTTTCTGTGGCCGGTCATCCGCAGCACCAGTACGCTGTCGAAGAGCAGCCGGCTCAGGTCGTCCGCCAGCAGCGATCGGGTCTCCCACAAGGGTTCTGCATTGGTTCTGAGCCAGGGGACCGAGACCGGTGGGTCAGGCCTCATGCCCATCCGGAACAACAGGTGTTTGGCCGCCAGGCGCACGCGCGGCAACCGGCCGCTGGGGCTGGACTCGTAGGCTTTCCACTCGAACTCGGGATCCTTGCGCCGGGCACGACCGGCCCTATGGTGGAAATCCGCCTGCCAGCTCAGGCTGTCCAGCCAATGCGTACGTTCTTGTTCGCTCATGATGCTCGCGGTTTCCCGTCATCGGATTCCGATGGCGCCTATGTCCTCGGCTGCGCGTCAACCGATCAGTATTGACGGCATCCGTTCTTTGAAGTGCCTGGCCGAAACCTCATGTGACCAGGAATCTCTCCAGCGCGGTGTTCCTCAGTTCGCCAACCACTTCGCGCTCGATCCCTGGGTCCAGCTTGGTTTCGATTCTGCCTTCCACCTTTTTTCGGTACACGCCATAGGGATCGCCGTCGTCGCGGGAGGTCGATTCCTGGACAAAGCGATCGGTCTGAGCGTTTCCGGCTATGCCGCAGAAACCGAACAGTTCCTCCACTGCGGTCTTGGTGGTTTCTACCAAGCGCTCATACTGCACGATCCTGAAGCGTTCCGGGTATTGCCCGGAGAGATGGAGGAAGAGGGCACATAGCTCCTTCCACCTTTCAAAGCCGTACCAGTTCTCCGCGAGCCCATTGTTCTTGAGTCGGGCATGACGCCATTCGCGCTGCGGCGACCATGCAGAGTCGAATTCCCTCGGCGCCTGGAACCACGACGCGAGCACCGATCGCGGGTCACGCACCACGCCGATGGCTTTCAACTGTGGTGAAAGATGCATCAAATGAGGAAGGAGGTGATGAAACCGCACTTCTTTGTAGACGAGATGGGACGCGCTCGATTTCTGGAACGTGGGGTTCTTGTTCGCCAGACTTGCGCTTCCCGACTGGAGAAGGAAGTCGTCCTGGCTGGACATGAGGTCCGAGAAAAAGGCCTCCAGCTCTTCTTTGGTCGCGTTCTCTCCAATGCGGCCACGGAACGCATAGGAAAAAAATGGCTGGTATCGATAGGCAACGTCCGGAGCGCTGTTGAAAATCTGGCCCAGCCAGCTCGTTCCCGAGCGTGGCGCTCCATGGATTGCGACGATATGGGGCGTTTCGGTCATCCTGCGACGAGCTCGAACTCTTCCATGTGCCTTGCGCAACCGCGCGCGCCTTCCTGCATCAGCCAATCGATGATCGACAGATGCTGATAACCATCGCGCAGGGGCGCAGGCGGGGTCGTGGTCCGCAGGAAAGACAGAGTCAGATCGCGATCCCGGAATGTCGCATGGTCGTAAAGGTCGACGCCTCCGGGCGGGTTTATGTAATGGGTGGCACCAAGCCGCTGGCAGATATCGACTACTCTCTGTTGCCCCTTGAGGCCCGGCGTTTGCTCCAGTTCGGATGAAAAGACGAAGTCGCCCCTCGCGCCGAGCGTCCTTGCTATCCGGACAAGCAGGTTGGCGTTGAAGATGGACACGTTACGGTCCTCGGACTCCATGAGCTCACAAACCAGAGGAAAGGCTTCATGAAAGTGTGGCGCTTTCGAATAGCAGGCCGCAATCAGGGCGAGCAATGGCTCGTCCGCACCTGATTCCCGAGGGAGGTAGGTACGGTCCTTGATCGCCGTATCGAGGGGCGCCTTCTTGACAGGCATCGTAAGCCACTTTGCAACGTTCCCGAGACGGACCAGGTTGCGGTTGATCCATCCGCCCTTGATGTATTGGACGTCATCAAAAAAGACCAACTTGTCCACTGCGGCCATCAGCTGGAAATAGCCGATGTAGGGAAAAAAGTACGGCTGAAGAATACCTACCTTCATGTTCGTACCGCGCGGATGACCTTGCCGATGGTTTCGATGGCGCGTTCGGGCAGGTTCATGCCGGTGGGCAGCACGACTATGCGCGCCGCGATGTCCTCGCTTTGCGGCAGCAGTAGACCCGCGTGAGGAAAGAGGTCGCGGTAGGGCTTCATTTTGTGGCAGCCGGGCCAGAAATACTTGCGGGCGAGGATGTTCTCGGCTTGCAGTGCCGCCACGATCGCATCGCGGCCACCCGGGAAATCGTCGCCCACCTCAAGGACCACATATTGGTAGTTGGGGTCATCGAGTTCGTTGTAATCGATCACCCGGATCCCGTCGACGCCGGACAAGGCCTCGCGATAAGCGTGGTAGCAACGACGGTTTGCCTCGACGAACCCTGGCATGGCATCGAGATTCACCAGTCCCATGGCTGCGTTGATTTCCGGCAGTTTGCCGTTGGTGCCTGGGTGGACCACGTTGTCATAGCCGGCGAACCCGAAGTTGCGCATCAGCTTCATGGTTTCGGCCAGCTCGTCGTCGTTCGTGAGGACAGCCCCACCCTCGAACGTGTTGAAGACCTTGGTCGCGTGGAAGCTGAGCACTTCGCACGCGCCGAAACCGCCGATCTTCCGACCCTGATGGCTGCAGTCAAAAGCGTGGGCAGCGTCAAACATCAGCTTGAGGCCGTGCTCGTCCGCAATCGCCTGCAGCGCCTCGACAGGGGCCGGGCGGCCCCACAAATGCACCCCGATGATGCCGGTGGTGCGGGGAGTAATCATGCGGCGTACCGCTTGCGGGTCGAGGTTGTGCGTGACTGGATCGATGTCGGCAAAGACGGGAGTTATGCCTTGCCAGTAGAGCGCGTGCGCAGTAGCGACAAAGGTATAGCTTGGGACGATGACTTCGCCTTCCAGCCCCATTGCCCGAATGGCGATCTCCAGAGCGATGGTGCCATTGCACATCGCGATGCAATGGCGCACCCGATGTCGTTCGGCAATGCGCGATTCCAGCTCGCGGACCAATGGTCCGTTGTTGGTGAGCCAGCGCTCGTCTAGGATCTTGTTGGCCAGTTCGAGGAAGCGCGCGCGGTCACCGGTGTTCGGTCGACCGACGTGGAGGGGTTCGTCGAAGGCCGGAGGCGCGCCGTTGATTGCCAGGTCTGCGGATCGTTCGATGTGTTTGACGTTCAAAGTGATCGATTCCGGCGAATGGGGACGCATTCAATGATAAGCAGGTAGCCGAGCCGTCAGTTCGGCGATGACAGGATCCAGCGATCCACCCACGTTCAGATGGCGCAGGACGTCGATCTGTTGCCGTACCTCATCCAGGCGGCCCAGTACCAGCGCCTGCCGAGCCAGCGTGACGTGGTAGACCGGAACGGCGGGATCGGCCGCGCTGGCCGCCTTGGCCATGCGAATGCCAAGTTCGCGGTCCCCGAGCACATTCCAGGCATAGTCGCCGTAGTTTGCCAGCAGCCGAGCGCTCGGCTTGGGATGCGACAACGCAGCAAGGAAGGCTTCGAGCATGCGCTGCTTCGATAGATCGCACAGCCCTTCCCGTTGGCATTGCGTCAGTGCGGCAAGCGAACTTTCGTCCTGTACTCCCGGCTTGCGCGCTTTGAGCTTGCCGATCAGGCTGTCCCACCACGCGTCGGCAATGGGCCGGTGTATGCGCGCGTTGAAGAAGATCAGGGCCTGCTCGGACAGGATCGAGCTGTCCGGCAGCTTCATGGCCCGTTCCAGCGGCGCATAGGCCATGCGGGTAAAGACCGAATCCGGGTCGTAGTGCGAATAGATGATGTACGCGCGCCCCAGTTCGTACTGGGCGCGAGGGGAGTCCGGAGCACGGCCAGCCAGATCCTGCGCCAGCCGCAACGGGTTGCCCCAGGCGTAGGCGGTCATCGCCGTTTGCGCAGCCCAGAACAGCATGAGGCCCCCGAGTGCCACGTAGCGCGGCAGCGACATGGGCAGGGGGTGATGGATGCTGGCCGGTAACGTGGACGGGGCTTCTGTCGAGGTTTGCTGCGCGGGCGCCGCCAGCCAGGGAACTACTGCGAGCAGCAGGCCGAAACTGGCGAAGTAATTGCGATGCTCGTAGATCAGCTCGAGCGGCAGGATGGTGCCGGTCAGCAGATGGCAGCCCAGGTAGAGCGCAAGGCCGAGGGCAACCAGCGGACGACGCTTGCGCTGAAACCAGATGGTAGCGACCAGTCCTGCAAGAAACGCGATACTGGCGAGCGTGGACCAAGGGGCGAGCAAGCCGGTAGAGACGCGGAAATCGTCGTGATAGAACGACAGCGCCTCGGGGTTGGGCAGCAGCGTCCATGCGACGTAGTCGGCAACGATGCGCGCCTCGCTCAACAGGCGGGTGCCAAGCGTGAAATCGCGAGTCGCCCATGTGGAAGCCCTGAGCAATCCCGGCGCCAGCCAGGCCAGGCCGACCAGCAGGGGCAGCGCAAGCACGAGTGCGAACAGCGCCTGGAGCCCGCGGTGCTTCTTTCCTCCGTTGTGTACCCCGTTGGCTGAGCCGAAGCGGAAGACGATCCACTCGATCAGGAAGGCGTACAGCGGCAACATCACCGCTGTTTCCTTGGCAAGCAAGCCGATGGCTGTCGCTACCAGCAGGCTGGCAATGCACAACCAGATGCCGCGCTGGCCCGCCATCATGCGTTGCCGACCTTTGACGTATCCGATCAGGCCGGCCAGCACAAACAGGTTGGCCAGGCTCTCCATGCGCTGGACGATGTAGAGCACGGCAGTGAGGTTGATTGGGAGCACCATCCAGCCCATGGCAATGAGAGCCGCCACCATCCGGGTTCGATCGGCGCGTCCGGGGCCGGCTCCAGGCAATGCGCGGATCAGTGCGGCCGCCAGCAGATAAACCAGCAGCCCGTTGGCAAGGTGGATGGCGAGGTTGGTCAGCTTCCAGCCGAGGGGGGCCAGGCCAGTCGCCAGGTAGTTGGCGGCGAAACTCAGCGAGGCCAGCGGTCGCTTGAACTCGCTCGCAGGCGAAGACAGCGCGGCACGAACGAGGCTGGACAGGTGTGCGTCGGTAATGTGCAGGTTGTTGTTGTCGACGATGTTGGGGTAGTCGTCGAACAGGAATGCACCAGACAAACCAGGCAGGTAGATTCCGATGCACACAGCGCATGCAATCGCCATCAGCCATGGGCTGAAGTCACACAGGCGGAAAGAGCGGCTCATTCGGAAAAGGCGCGTTTGTCGTGGAGGTCCTGTTGCAGTGTATCCCGCAGCCGGGCCATTTCCTTGGACCAGTACTCCTGCCCGGCGAGCAAGCGCGCGTGCAGTCGTGCCATGCTGATGCCGGTTGCCTCCGGCGCTGGCGGAAGGGATTCAAAATAGGCCAGGTGGGCGAGCCCCTGGGCGGGAAAGCCGGAAGAGCCGAGTTCGGCCGCCTGGCTCAAGGCCAGGCTCTCCCGGGGCTGCTGGCGAAGTCCTGCATTGAACAGCGCCAGCGCCCGGTCAGGGTCGTCTCGCTCGATCGCAATGCGGCCGCGCAGGTAGTCGATATCCTGCTGACGCCCCGGATTGTCGGCCAGCCGAGGGTTTTGCTGGGCGGCCAAAAGCAACCTTTCGATCTGCGCCAGGTCCAGCGAGGCGCACCGGCTGCTGCTGGTGGCCTGCCTTATGGCGCGCTCGAACCAGGTGGCGAGCAGGCTGCCGCTATCCCGGGCGGTGGCCAATGCGTGTTCGGCGACGGCAAGCGTTGTGCGATCGAGATCACCCGCGGTGCAGCGGGCAGCCACCAGATTCAATGCCAGTTGGAGTTCGCCCGGAGCGCGTTTGAGTGCCGGTTCCAGGCGATTGATCGCGCGCTCGGGATGGCCGGCCGCAAGTTCGGCCTGTGCCGCGAACGCCTGGGCTCGTGCAGAAGTCGGGTTCAGGCGCGCCCACAGCAGCGCCTGGTCATGTGTGTTGCCCCAGAGATTGGCCCGCGACCAGGTCATCGCCAGCAGGCCGGCGAGGATGCCCCCCGCCAACACGTGTTTGAGCAAGCGCCAGGATGTGCGGCCCGGCTTGCCAGGAGCGGCCGACGCGAGGCCGGTCTTTCCGGCTTGAGCGCTGGCGAATGCCAGGGGTGCATCGCATAGCCACAATGCCAGCGGCCAGAACATGAGCAGGGAGGGCAGGTAGTTACGGTGTTCGAAGAACAGTTCCAGCGCGATGGTGCTCGATTCCATCGACTGGCCGACAAAATAGAAAAGCACGGCTGCCGCAAAAGTCGGCCAGCGTCGCCTGCCGCGCCATGCGCCGGCGATCAACCCAAGCACGAGGGCGATCGACGGCAGCGTGGTCCAGGGGTGCAGCAGCGAGGTCGACGCCTTCACCTGGTCATTGAACAGACCCGCGGTGAACGGAGTCGGCAACCAGAGCATGTGCAGGTAGGTGAGCAGAACCCGCGGCTCGGTGAGCAGCCTTTGACCCAATGTCCAGGGGCGTGCGTCGGAGATGCCGTTGGTCAGGCCTTTATAGCCTGCAAACACCAGATAGGCGGCGACGATTGCCGCCGGCAGCCAGCCGAACACGGCCATGGCACGGGCATATGCCCGGGGTGGCGGGTTTCGTCGTGCCGCGCGCTCGCAGGGACGCACCAGAGCGAGTTCCAGCGTCAGCGCCAGCACGGGTAGCAGGATGCCATTGGCTTTGCTCAGGACGGCCAAGGTCGTGCAGGCGCCCAGCCCGGCCGTAACCCAGGCCAGGCCGCGCCATGGCTTGCCCTCTGACATCTGCTGGCGACCGCGAAGCCACGCCAGCAGCCCGAGCAGGGTGAACGTGGCAGGGAGCATCGCTTCGCGCTGGACGATGTAGAGCGTCGTCGAGACCAGCAGCGGGTGCGCCATCCAGATGCCCGCGCCGAGGGCTGCCGCCCAATCGGTACGTTGCCGGTTTCGCCCCGATCCTTCGTCCAGGAAACCGCCCAGGCGCCGCAGAAGAAAGAAAAGCAGCAGGCCGTTCGCCAGATGGAGCGCGAGATTGGTGCGCTTGAACGCGCGAGGATCGGCAGGCCAGTTGCGCGCGTCCATCAGGAACGACAACAGCGCCAGCGGCCGCCCTGTCGGGTCTGCAGTGCCTGAGGTGATATAGCGCCAGAAGGTGTCCCAGTGGGTAACGGGACCGGTCTCGCCCAGCGCAGGAAGGTTGGCGAAATCGTCGAACAGGAAACCGCCGTTCAGGCCCTGGTGATAGGCGAGCGCGGTCAGGCAGGCGATGCAGCCGATGGCCAGCAAGGTAGCGGAGCGGAAATGTCGCATCATCGTCCATCGCCAAAAAAGAAGGGCCGCGCAACGGCGGCCCTTCCAGGTATTACACGCGTCGAGGAGTTACTGGCGGCAGGAGGCCGGCAGGTACTTGTCCTTGACGTAGGTGCCGTCGCCCTTGCAGTGCCATTCCACCGAGCCGGCGTGGGTGACCGGGGAAAGGGTCAGGGTCGAAGCCGCGTTCTTGATGGCCTTGTTGGCCTTGTCGCCGTTGTAGAAGGCGACGATCTTGCCATCGGCAACGCCGCCAGCGGCGCTGGTGCCATCGGTCGTGCCGACGCCGACGCCGCTCACGTACTGGCCGTTGATGCTGGCGGCCTTCGACAGACCCGCCGAGGAGTTCGACTTGGGCAGACGACCGGTATTGGTATAGAACTCGGCCACGGCGGTCTTGGCGCCGTCAGCCAGCGACATGCCTTCGGACACCTGCGTGCGGATCACGTAGTCCTGGTAGGCCGGGATCGCGATGGCCGCCAGGATGGCGATGATGGCGATCACGATCATCAGTTCGATGAGGGTGAAGCCCTTCTGGATGCTCTTCTTCATGATGGTTCCTCGTTATTGCTGGTTAGCTAACCGTTTTTGATGCCCCCTGAGCCCCGGTCCCGGATCCCCCTAGGCGGAATCGGACCCCACGTACGCGGTCAGGAACGACCAGGAAGCTCGCGGTGTACGAAGCAGTTTGCGTGCCACGCCCACTGCTCCTTTATTGCCGCATAGCTGCAGGCCGGGCGATTGTGCACGTCGTCACGAATGTCTACAACCCGTGTGTTTGCTGTAGCGCCCGGTTGAAGAATCGTGACGGGGCTGGCATCTGGCGGGCCTGCCTAAAAGCGGCACCTAGTGCCAAAGTTTGTCAAAGGTGCGTCTCTGGCCGTCAATGGCGGCACGACGAAGGCAGATATTTGCCAGGCAGGGTCGTCCCGGGCCCGCTGCAGGTCCACGCAATGCTGCCGCCATGGGTGATTGGCGACAGGACCAGCGCGGCGCTGTGGATCTGGATGTTGGCCTTGGGTCCTTGGTAGGCCACGCCGATCTTGCCGTCGGTCACGTCGACGCTCGACACGTAGCTCCCAATAATCGATGTCGCCTTCGACAGGCCGGCCGAGGCGTTGTTGCGCGGAAACCGGCCGGTATTGGAGATGAAATCCCAGACGGCAGACTTGGGACCCGTGGACAGGCTCAGCCCTTCGGACACCTGGGCACGAATGGTGTAGTCCTGATAGGCCGGTATCGCGATGGCAGCCAGGATGGCGATGATCGCAATCACGATCATCAACTCGATCAGCGTAAAGCCGCCGGCACGTCGAATCGTTCGCATGGAAGTCCCCTGTTGGTCATCCGGGCGAGGCAGGTTTTATACCAATCGGGCCGGCGCGGCGGTTGGTCGTGGGCGAGTTGTGATAGCTGTCACGTACGGTCGCGTCCGCTTGCGCCCCAGTGCCGCGACGCCACTCCGTAGACCAGCCAGATGGCCCAGAGCGCAAGCAGGATCTCCAGCGGCCGAAAGGGAATCGAATACCGGGGCTCCGCCTGCAGCACCGTGTAAACGAAGGTCACGTAGATCGTGAGCACACCGGCAAGTTGCAGCGACGGCGGCGCCTGTCCTCGGCGCATGGCGGCGGCGATCCAGGCGACGACCAGTGCACCGAACAGGAACGGGTTGAGGGCCTTGCACACGGCGGCCAAGGCACGAAGTGCGCTGTTTTCCCTGAAGGGCGAGTGGCGTGTGGGGTAGACATAGACGTCCCCCTGTCCCATCCGGATATCCCACCCCCAGAAGAGCATGGGCTTGCTCACGTACCAGGCCGCATAGTGAAGCGGGTCTGCGGAAAGGCGGTGAAGGATCGCCTGCAACCCCTTTAGCGGCTCCCGTCGCAGCAGGGTGGTTTCCCGCTCGATCGCCGCAAGCGCTTCGGTCGCCCCTGGATCGTGCCGGGAAGTACCCCGGTAGGCCGCGTGGTAGTTGGGCCAGGACCCTTGATCGAGGTTGATCAGCGCCCGGCCGCTCGACGAAGGCGAAGGCGGCAACATTGCTCCCCGTACCTGCCAGGCAGCACAGAACAACACAGGGAAGATGAGCAGCCCCAGCGCCGTGCGTCGATTGATCAAGCGGCAGGCGAGCAGCCAGAACGCCCCTAAGGGGACCAGGGGGATCAGCACCGCGTTGCTCAGTCCGGCCATCGTCAGGACGGCGGTTCCACCGATGGCGTGTGCCGCGCTTCCCTTGTCCAATCCCCAACCGGTCCATGTGAGGCCAGCCACCGCGAGAAACCCGACCCATGATTCGCTGAGGATGAAGCTGTTGATCGCAACGCTATGTGGCCACAGCGCCATCAGGAAGCCCGCGGCGGCCAGCCATGACAGCGGCATCCAGCGCCGTGCCATGAACATGCCCAATGGCACGGCCAGCCCGCTCAGTATCGCCTGGCTCAAAAGCACGGCTGCATACCAGTGGGTCCAGTCGGGCCACGCTTTCATCCACGCGGCGAGAAACAACGGGTAGCCAGGATCTCTGTAGCTGTCAGCAGGAGGGGGCGTGCCGGTTTCCGGCGCCATCGAAAACACATGGTGGCGCACAAGGTTGCGTGCGTAGGCGTAGTACTCCACGCCGTCCCCCCGCACATGTTGTTGATCATCTACCGGCTGAAGCACCTGGGCGTGTATGACGTAGTGCAGGCGCACGCCCAGCGAGAGCGCGGTTATCACCACAAGCAGGGTGGGCCACATCCAGCGGCGTGCGCGTGCGTCGAGTAAGGACATGGTGCTTTGCGGGCCTTTTGGAGAGCTGGGGCGCGTGAATGGTACTGGCGAAGCCGCGCATCGGTTGCGTCTACTTGCCAGCCCGCTTAAGTTGCGGGTTTCGCCTTCAACCAAGGGAAACTCCATGAAGCCGCTGTTCGCCGCGCTTGCACTGGGCCTGCTCGCCACACCGGCGCTGGCCGTTGACCTGGAAACCCACGCGCCGCACCCGTTCAACGTGCGCGACCTGGTGATGATGGATCGCGTCAGCGACCCGCAGCTCTCACCCGATGGCCGCTATGCCGCCTTCGGCGTGCGCAGTACGGACTACGCCGCCAACAAGGGCATCAACGCGATCTACGTGCTGGACCTGAAGAAGGGCGGCGAGCCGGTCAAGGTGGTGGACAAAGGCAGCTCGGCGCGCTGGGCGGCCGACGGACACAGCCTCTATTACATGGCCGCGGCCGACGGTATCTCGCAGCTGTGGCGGGTGGACCTGGGCACGGGCGACAAGCTGGACCTGGCCGGGCACCAGGCCGCGGTCCAGGTCAGTCACGGCGCGCTGGACCTGGGTGGCTACAAGCTTGCGCCCGATGGCAAGAGCGTGCTGCTTTCCTACGAGGTCTACACCGACTGCGCGGACCTGGCCTGCACCAAGGAGCGCATCGACGGCCGCGAGAAGAACAAGGCGACCGGCACCGTCTACGACAAGCTGTTCGTGCGCCACTGGGACACCTGGTCCAACGGACGCCGCAACCAGCTGTTCATCGCCCACTTCGACGGCCAGGGCATGTTACCGGCCGAGCCGACACTGCTCAGCCGCGGTATCGACGGCGACATCCCGAGCAAGCCTTTCGGCGACGAGAGCGAGTTTGCCTTCTCGCCGGATGGCCGCACGGTCTACTTCGACGTGCGCATCGCCGGCACCAGTGAGCCCTGGTCGACCAACTTCGACCTCTACCGCGTGCCGGCCGATGGTTCTTCCGCACCGCAGAACCTGACCGAGGCGAACAAGGCGTGGGATGCCAATCCCGTGCCTTCGCCGGACGGCAGGACGCTTTACTACCTGGCCATGAAGGAGCCGGGCTTCGAGGCCGACCGCTTCGCGATCATGGCGATGGACCTCCAGAGCGGCACCACGCGCGAGGTCGACCCGCAGTGGGACCGTTCTGCCGGTGCGCTCACGATCGCCAACGATGGCAGGACGCTCTATGCCAGCGCCGACGACGAAGGCCAGCACCCCCTGTTCGCCATCGATGCGGCCAGCGGCAAGGTAACCAAGCTGGTGGGCGAAGGCTCGGTGGGCGGCTATTCGCTCCAGAACGGCAAGCTGTTGCTGGCGCGCGACGACCTCAAGCATCCGGTCGACCTCTACCTGACCGACGCCAACGGCCGCGGCCTCAAGCAGGTGACGCACTACAACGCCGAGCGGCTGAAGAACGCAAAGACAGGCGACTTCGAGTTCTTCACCTTCAAGGGCTGGAACAACGAAACCGTGCAGGGCTACGTGGTCAAGCCGGTGGGTTACAAGCGCGGGCAGAAGTACCCGGTCGCTTTCATCATCCACGGTGGCCCGCAGGGCGCGATGACCAACGACTGGAGCTATCGCTGGAACCCGCAGACGTACGCCGGGCAGGGCTTTGCGGTGGTGACCGTCAACTTCCACGGTTCGACCGGTTACGGCCAGGCGTTCACCGACTCGATCTCGGGCGACTGGGGCGGCAAGCCGCTGGAGGACCTCAAGGCCGGCTGGAAGGCCGCGCTGGACAAGTACAGCTTCCTCGACGGCGACAACGCTTGCGCGCTGGGCGCCAGCTACGGCGGCTACATGGTCTACTGGATCGCCGGCGTGTGGAACCAGCCGTGGAAGTGCCTGGTCGATCACGACGGCGTGTTCGACGCGCGGATGATGTACTACGCCACCGAGGAGCTGTGGTTCGAGGAGAAGGAGAACGGCGGCACGCAGTTCGACCACCCGGAGAACTACGAGCGCTTCAACCCGATCAACCACGTCAAGGACTGGCGCGTTCCGATGCTGGTGGTGCACAGCGGAAACGATTTCCGCATCCCGATCACCCAGGGCCTGGGCGCCTTCACCGCGCTGCAGCGCCAGGGCATCCCGAGCGAGTTCCTGACCTTCCCGGAGGAGAACCACTGGGTGCTCAAGCCGCAGAACAGCGTGATGTGGCATGAGACGGTGAATGCGTGGTTGAAGCGGTGGACGTCGAAGGATGGCGGCGATACCGCCAGCCACTGAGTCCTGGGAGCGGCGGCCGAAGGGCCGCCGCTTTTTTTCCAATCGCTACGTGCTACCCACCCTGTAGGAGCGCACCTGTGCGCGACCACGGCGCATGGGCTTGCCATGCGCTATAGCCAGACGCAATCCCAATACGGGTAGTCACAGGCGTGCGAAACCATTCCAGCGCGGACTGGATTCGCGACGATGTACCGTGCTGCCGCGCGAAGATCATCCTCCTGGCGCATCGCGCGGTCATGGAAACCGCGAGCCCATATCGTGCCAGGGCCATGTTCAAGCCCCAGTTTTCTGCTCACCACCGCTTTCATCCGGTTCATCACCAGGGACAAGTCGTCGCGGTACCCAAGTTGTACCAACCCGTGCCAGTGGTCGGGCATCAGCACCCAGGCAAGCAGTTGGGCATCTCCCCAGCAATCGGGATGGACCATGCACCGGGAAGCGGCGGCTGCCATTGCGGCGTCGGCAAATAATTTTCGCCAGCGTTGCGTGACGACAGTAAGCAGGTACACCTGCGACGGTAATGACACGCGTCCTGTGCGCAGTGCTTTGTGTCCGGATCTGTGCGGCATGCCGCCAAGGTTGGTAGCGCAACGCCGGTACTGCCATCGGTCACGCCTGCTATTTCTGTAGGAGCGCACCTGTGCGCGACCGAGGGCTTCCCGTCAGCCGCCACAGCGCGGTCGCGCACAGGTGCGCTCCTACAAAAGGCTTACAGCCACTTGACGCGTTTCAACCAGGTATAGATCCCACCCACCACACCCGCCACCACCACGATCACCATCGGATACGCCCACGGTTTGTCCAGCTCGGGCATGTGGGTGAAGTTCATGCCGTACCAACTGGTGATCAGGGTGGGCGCGGCCAGCAGCGCGGCGTAGCCGGCGAGGCGCTTCATCACTTCGTTCTGGCCGAAGGTGACCAGTGACAGGTTCACGTTGATCGCGGCGGCCAGCATCTCGCGCATGGCGCTGATCGACTCGTTGACGCGGGTCACGTGGTCGTAGACGTCACGGAAATAGGGGCGCAGGTCGTCGGGAATCAGCTGCGGGTGCATGCGCACGAGCTGGTTGGTGATGTCCTGCAGGGGGGCGACGGCCAGCCGCAGCGTGGTCAGGTCGCGCTGCATGTCGTAAAGGCGACGCACGGTGCTGCGCTTGAACGTCTCGGCGAAGATGTCCGCTTCGAGCCGGTGCAGCTCCTCGCGGAAGTCGCGGACGATCGGCAGCATGTTGTCCACGATGAAGTCCAGCACGCCATACAGGCCGTAACTGGGCCCGTTCTGCATCAGCTCGCGCGCCTGTTCGCAGCTGCGGCGTGCCGGCGCGTAGGACAGCGACGCGCCATGGCGGACCGTCACCAGGTAGCGCTCGCCGAAGAAGATCTGCGTTTCGCCGAAGGCGAGGTTGCCATCGACGACCTGCGCCGTCTGCACCACCAGGAACAACGAATCGCCGTAGGCCTCCAGCTTCGTGCGCTGGTGCGCCTTGTGCGCGTCCTCGACCGCGAGATCGTGGAGGTCGAATTCCTCCTGTAGCTTGAGCAGCAAAGGAGCATCGGGCTCGTGCAGGCCGACCCAGACGAAGGTGCCGGGTTCCCGCAGCACGTCGCTGATCGCGTCGAGCGTGACGTCGCCGAGGCGGGTGCCGTCGCCGCGGTAGGCGATGCAGTTGACCACCATGCCGTTGTGGGCATGGAGCGACGCGGGTGCGGGCGAGCTGGGCGAGGTCATCGCCGCATCATGCGCGGTGGTCGGGCACGAGGCAATTGCGCTGGACGGGCCTGCGGATCACATCCGTGCGCGAGCGGCTTTAGCAGCGTGCGGATAGCGTTCGCGCACAGGTGCGCTCCTACAAGGGGCGCCTCGCGCGGAGCCCCCAGGCCATCGCCAGCCACGCCGGCATCGCGAAGAGCAGCCAGGGTTGGTTCTGCTGGACGGTGCCGCTGAGCAGGTGCAGCAGCACGGCGGCCAGCAGGGCGAGCAGCTGCAGCACGAGCACGGCATCGGCCAGGCGAGAGGCGGGCAGGCCGCGCCTGGCGCGCCACGCCGATGGAAGCAAAGCCAGCGCGAGCGGGTTGAAAAGCAGCAGGTTGGCGTTGGCCCAGGCCGCGTGATGCGTGGTCAGGAGCCACAGGAAGAGCAGCCCGATGCCGGCCACGCCGGCGAACAGCAGGTAGAGCGTGCCGAGCAGGCTGAAGCCGGGGGGCCAGAATCGGCGCGCGAGCAACAGCACGATGGCCAGCGCCAAGCCGGCCAGGGCGAGCGGAAGCCGCAGGTCGGGCGCCGTCGCCGGCGGCGTGTCCAGGCGATTGGGCGAAATCAATGCGGTGGCGGTCACCAGCGGGCGCGCACCCTGCGCGCCGGCGAGGCGCACGCTGGCCAGCTGCTGCGAGAGCACGGACGGCAGGAAGCTTTCCTGCCACGCGTTGAGCGGCTGGTCGGCGTACGGTCCGAGGCCGAGGTCGAGCAGCAGCATCAGCCACGGTTGCGCGCTCATCAGGCGGGCCGTCTGCTGGCGGTAGGTCATGCCGCCGGGGCGGCCGGTGAGCTGAGCCTTGAGCACGCCCCCGAGCGCGCGGTCCAGCGCGTCGCGCACGCGGGTGGTGCAGTTGTCGACGTAGTAGTCGTAGTCGTAGCGCGCGTTTTCCGGGCGCAGGTTCCAGAGCAGGAAATCGCGCAGTGCGGACGCCTGTTCCGGCGTGAGATCCAGTTGCTGGCGGGTGACCGAGCGGCCGGCCTGGATGTACCAGTTCTCGTCCAGCGTGGTGGGCGCGGCATCCATCAGGTAGTGCATGCGGCCGCGCGCGAAGTTGAGCAGGAAGCCGCTCTCGTCGAAGTCGAACACGCCGTAATTGAAGTTGTACGCCTCGCCGCTGACCGTGTCGCGCAGCTCGATGGCGTCGTGCCCGAAGCGTTCCCAGTAGGTGTCGCCGGGGCCGTAGGTGATCAGCGAGATCTCGAGGTTTGCGCCCGGGGCGTTGGCGATGCCGGCGTGCGCTGGGCGCAATGTGAGTGTGAACAGGAGCAGGAGCAGCCAGACGTAGCCCGCGTGCCGAGCCAGTCGGTTTGCCGGCAGGTGGCGGTCACGCCCAAGGGCGCTCCTACAAGGGTGGGTCTGCTTTTGTAGGAGCGCCCTTGGGCGCGACCCGGATGCAGGGATGCCCGCCTCAGGCATCGGCCGTCTGCCGGTTCACACGGAACTGCTGCACGCGCCGGTCGTCGGCTTCGGTGACGATGAAGAGATAGCCACCGAACACCACTTCCTCACCTACTTCGGGCAGGTGGCCGAATTCGGCGGTCGCCATGCCGCCGACGGTGTCGAATTCTTCGTCGGAGAAGCTCGCGCCGGTCTGTTCGTTGAAGTCGGCGATCGGGGTCAGCGCGCTGACCATCCAACCGCCACCGCCGGGCAGTTCGTGCATCAAGCTCGGCTCGTCCTCGTCATCGTGTTCGTCGTCGATCTCGCCGACGATCTGTTCGAGCACGTCCTCGATGGTGATCAAGCCCGCGACACCGCCGTATTCGTCCACCACCAGCGCCATGTGGTTGCGCGAGCGGCGGAACTCCGCAAGCAGCACGTTCAGTCGCATGGATTCGGGGATCAGCACTGCCGGGCGCAGCAGCAGCGCGAGGTTGAAGCCCTCGCCGTCGCCGAAATACTTGAGCAGGTCCTTGGCCAGCAAGATGCCGATGATCTCGTCCTTGTCCTCCCCGTGCACCGGAAACCGCGAGTGCCCCGATTCGACGACCTTGGCCAGTACGTCGTGCAGCGAGGAATCGGCCGGAATCATCACGATCTGCGCGCGCGGCACCATGACGTCGTCGACGCTGAGCTCGGTGACCTTGAGCGCACCCTCGACCATGGTGAGGGTGTCGTTGGAGAGCAGGCCGTTGGCCTGGGCGGCGCGCAGTTCCTCGATCAGTTCGTCGCGGTTGCGCGGTTCGCCGGAAAACAGATGGCCCAAGCGATCCCACCAGGAGCGGTGGGGGGCCGGGCCGTTGGTACTGCCAGGGTCGTCGTTCATCAACTCGGGTGGGAGCGCCCCGTGGGAGGGCGGAAAGCCGGAGTCTAGCGGAAAAAACGTGGGGATTCAGGGCACAAGCGGGCGGGTGTCGCTGCATGCCTGGCATGCCACGCCTGTCTGTAGGAGCGCACCCTGTGCGCGACCGCGATGCAAGGAGGCATACGGTGTCGCGCACAGGAGGCGCTCCTGCAAGAGGCGAGCGCGCAGGCGCGGGCAAGTCATTCCAGGCTTGCCCGGAGCCAACCCTTGTAGGAGCGCCCTCGGGCGCGACCGCGGTCTTCCCGCATGCGCGGGCACGTCCCGTTGCGGTCGCACCCAAGGGCGCTCCTGCAAAGGTCCAGACGGTGCGTGACGCCGCTATTGCGGCGCGTAGGGATCGGAAATTCCCAAGCCCGCCAGGATGCGCGCTTCCAGCGCTTCCATCGCCTCGGCCTCGGTGTCTTCCACATGGTCGTAGCCGAGCAGGTGCAGCGTGCCGTGCACGGTCAGGTGGGCCCAGTGGTCGCGCGGCTTCTTGCCCTGTTCGGCCGCCTCGCGGGCAACCACCGGGGCGCAGATGGCCAAGTCGCCGATCAACGGCAGATCCACGCCCGGCGGCAGTTCGGCCGGGAAGGAGAGCACGTTGGTGGCGTAGTCCTTGCCGCGGTAGTCGCGGTTGAGTGCCTGGCCTTCGTCGGTGTCGACGATGCGGATGGCGACCTCCGCCGTCTTGCGTCGCCTGGCGCCTTGAAGCGCCGCCGCCACCCACTGACGGAAGCTGGCCGGCGAAGGCACGCCCGCGCGGGGGACGGCGTAACTCACGGACAACTGGGGAGCGGGCAGGGCAGCGGCCGCCGGGCGGGAGGACCGGGGCATGGCGGTCACGCCGCGCCGCCCTTTTTCCTCGCGTCCTGCTCTTCGCTGGCGGCCTCGAACGCCTCGTACGCTCGCACGATCTTCGCCACCAGCGGGTGGCGCACCACGTCGCGCGAGGTGAAGAAGGTGAAGCTGATGCCGTCGACGCCGCGCAGCACTTCGATCGCATGGCGCAGGCCCGAGCGGACGTGGCGGGGCAGGTCGATCTGGCTGACGTCGCCGGTGATCACAGCGACCGAGCCGAAGCCGATACGCGTGAGGAACATCTTCATCTGCTCGACGGTGGTGTTCTGCGCCTCGTCGAGGATCACGTACGAATCGTTGAGCGTGCGCCCGCGCATGTAAGCCAGCGGCGCGATCTCGATCACGTTGCGCTCCATCAGCTTGGCGACCTTCTCGAAGCCGAGCATCTCGTAGAGCGCGTCGTAGAGCGGGCGCAGGTACGGATCGACTTTCTGGCTGAGGTCGCCGGGCAGGAACCCGAGCTTCTCGCCGGCTTCCACCGCCGGGCGCACCAGCAACAGGCGCTGCACGCGGTTCGCTTCGAGCGCTTCCACTGCGCTGGCGACCGCCAGGTAGGTCTTGCCGGTACCGGCCGGGCCCACGCCAAAGTTGATGTCGTGGGAGGCGATGGCGTGCAGGTAGCGCGCCTGGCTCGGGCCGCGGCCCTTGATCACGCCGCGCTTGACCTTGATCGTCACCTCCTGGGCGCCCTCGGCGGCTTCCTCGACCATGGCGTCGATGCCCGACTCGGCCAGCTGCAGATTGATCTGAGCGCCGGTGAGGGTTTCCTTTTCGGTGGCGGCGTAGAGCGTGCGCAGCACCTTTTCGGCGGCGCGTGCGGGAGGCTCTTCGCCGATCACCTTGAACAAGTTGCCGCGGTGGTCGATCTCCACGCCCAGGCGCAACTCGATCTGGCGCAGGTGCTCGTCGAACGGGCCGCAAAGGTTGGCCAGCCGGGCGTTGTCTTCCGGGTCGAGGGTGAAGTCGCGTTCGTTGAGGCCGTTGGTCATGGGTGTGCGAAGGAGTCTGGGAGTGAGCCTCCTCCCTTCGGGAGAAGGTGCCGACAGGCGGATGAGGTTCGTCCGGAGCGCGTCGAGGGAGCTTGCCGCAAGGGTCGGACCGTCTACCCGGCCCCTCTCCCGGAGGGAGGGGCTTTGCATCAAGCGGTGATGGCCTCCTCGGCCAGCTGCACGCGCCCGCGCAGCGAGTTGGTCATGGCCTCGGTGATCTGGACGTCGATGAACTGGCCGATCAGGCGCGCGTTGCCGGGAAAGTTCACGAACCGCATGTTTTCGGTGCGGCCGGTGAGCTCGTTCGGATTCTTGCGGCTGGGCTTTTCCACCAGCACGCGCTGCACCGTGCCGACCATGGCCTCATTGATGATCCGCGCGTTGTCGTTGATCTTCGCCTGCAGCCGCGACAGGCGCGCGTGCTTGACCTCCGACGGCGTGTCGTCGGCCAGGTTGGCCGCCGGGGTGCCGGGACGGGCGGAGAAGATGAAGGAGAAGCTCTGGTCGAAGCCGACGTCCTCGATCAGCTTCATGGTCTTCTCGAAATCCTCGTCCGTCTCGCCGGGAAAGCCGACGATGAAGTCCGAGCTGATGCAGATATCCGGCCGCACCGCGCGCAGCTTGCGGATCTTCTGCTTGAACTCGAGCGTGGTGTAGCCGCGCTTCATCGCCGCCAGGATGCGGTCGGATCCGGCCTGCACCGGCAGGTGCAGGAAGTTGGCGAGCTTCGGGACGCTCGCGTAGGCCTCGATCAGCGAGTCGGAGAACTCCAGCGGGTGCGAGGTGGTGAAGCGGATGCGGCCGATCGATTCGATCTGCGCGATGGCATGGATCAGCACGGCAAGGTCCGCGATGCCGCCGTCGTGCATCGGTCCCTGGTAGGCGTTGACGTTCTGGCCCAGCAGAGTGACTTCGCGCACGCCTTGTTCGGCCAGCTGCGCCACTTCCACCAGCACGTCGTCGAACGGGCGGCTGATCTCGGTGCCGCGGGTGTAGGGCACCACGCAGTAGCTGCAGTACTTGGAGCAGCCTTCCATGATCGAGACGAACGCGGTGGGACCTTCGGCGCGCGGCTCAGGCAGGCGGTCGAACTTTTCGATCTCGGGGAAGGAGATGTCCACCTGCGGCTTGCCGGTCTCGCGCTTGGCCTCGATCAGCTCGGGCAGGCGGTGGAGGGTCTGCGGGCCGAACACCAGGTCGACGAACGGCGCGCGCTTGATGATCGCCTCGCCTTCCTGCGAGGCCACGCAGCCGCCGACACCGATCAGCACCGGCTTGCCGCCCTGCTTGTGCTCCTTCCAGCGCCCGAGCTGGCTGAACACTTTTTCCTGGGCCTTCTCGCGAATCGAGCAGGTGTTGATCAGGATGACGTCCGCCTCGGATTCGTCCTGGGTCAGTTCCAGCCCGTGCGAAGCCTTGAGCACGTCAGCCATCTTGGCCGAGTCGTACTCGTTCATCTGGCAGCCGTGGGTCTTGATGAAAAGTTTGCCGCTCATGGGCTGGTCTACCGTTTGCCTGGGCGCCAGCCGGGGATGGGCGCCGAACCGCACAGTTTACGCGGGTGGGTTTACGGGTGCCAGTTTTTGGTTCGGATCAATCACTTGCGGCGTGCCAGTACGCTGGAGTGCGTGGTCGTGCACAGGTGCGCTCCTGGCACACCCCGGGTTCTCGGCCCGCTCGCGTTGGGCGTGGCCTGCGGGGAGTAGCGAAGTGCCCCCTCGGTGCAAGCCCCTCTCCTTGCTGGATACGGCCCCTCCCATCTCGAACGCAGACGGCCCGGAAAGCTTGCCATCCCGCACGGAACGGCGTGGCGACGCTGGCTTCCGCCACGCCGTGGGGGCACACTCCGCGCATGTTTGCCGCCGCACGCCAAGGGGAGAGCGCCGGCGTGGCTCCCGTTGCTTTCCCGGGTCGATCGATCCTTTACAGGGTCGCGCTTGTCTGTGCGCTGCTGGCAGGTTTGCTCTGGCTGCCGAAGGCGCACGCCGGCGCGCTCTACCAGTGCGCCGGTCCGAGCGGGGAAACGGTGTACAGCAGCACTACCGCCGGCTACAGCGGCTGCCACAAGGTGGCGTCGTTCGCCGATTCGCCCCGACGCGGGACCACGACCAAGCGGAAGAAGCCGGTCGCCTCGCTGGCGGGTGTGCACGGCTGGGTACAGACCACCGCCCGGCTGGTGTCACTGGCTGGCGTCGAGAGCTCGGTGGACACCACCGCGAAGGTCGTCAACGCAGCCAGGTGGAACTATCGCGAGGACGTCGCTGACGCGGCGCCTGCCACGCCCGCGGCCGGCCGGGTACTTCGTGGCGCGGTCTACCGCGTGGAAAAGCCCGACGGCTCCGTCGAATACACCAACCTGGCGCCGCACGGGGGAAAGGGCCGCGCGGTCACCACGCTGTTCACCTATATCGCCACCTGCGTGGCCTGCAATCTGCACTCGACCATCGACTGGAACCGGGTGCGCCTGAATCTCACCGCTTACACCGACGCGATCCGCATGGCCAGCGCGGAATCGGGCGTCAACGAGGCTTTCCTGCGCGCGGTGATCCATGCCGAGAGCGCGTTCAATCCCAACGCGCTCTCGCTCAAAGGGGCGCAGGGCCTGATGCAGTTGATGCCAGGCACGGCCAGCGACATGGGCGTGCTCGACGCGTTCGACGCGACGCAGAATATCCGTGGCGGCGCCCGCTACCTGGCCCAATTGCTCAAGACCTTTGGCGGGGACGAGCAATTGGCTGCGGCCGCCTACAACGCGGGTCCCGGTGCGGTCCTGCGTTACAACGGCGTGCCGCCGTATGCGGAGACGCAGATCTACGTGAAGCGGGTCGGCGAACTGCGCCGACGCTACGGTGCGGCAGTGCATGGATCGATGACCGCGATGCGGAGCGCTCCCTGATAGCTGGCAGACGCTTTTCTGTAGGAGCGCCCTTGGGCGCGACCACAATCTTTGGTGCTTGCGGAGTCTGCTTCCTGACCGGACATCGCGGTCGCGCCCAAGGGCGCTCCTACACCGATGGGCAGTGAGCATCGGTGAGCGTCAACCATCCAGCGTGGCGCGCGTCTGCAGCGGCGGGCGGCGGGCCAGCGTGACCTCGGTGTGGAAAGGCACGCCATTGCGCAATCCGGACACGTCCACCTTGGCACCGGGCCTGAGCGCGGCTTCGTGGCGGCGCAGATCGGCCGGGTCGAGGATATCGTCGGTGCCGATGCGCAGCAGGATGTCGTGCGGCTGGATGCCGGCCTGTGCCGCGGGGCCGCCGGGATAGACGTCGGTCACCTGCGCGCCGCGGGCCGCTGCGGGCAGGCCGCTGTCGGCCGCCACCGGCACGAAGGCGTAATCGGCGCCCAGCCAGCCGCGCACCACGTGGCCGGTGGCGATGATCTGGTCCAGCACGTTCTTCGCGTTGCTTACCGGTATCGCGAAGCCGATGCCCTCGGCGTTGGCCTGGCGCCCGATCAACAGCGTATTGATGCCGACCAGCTCACCCCTGGCATTGACCAGCGCGCCACCGGAATTGCCCAGGTTGATCGCCGCGTCGGTCTGGATGAAGTCCTCGGCGCTCGAACTGGATAGTTGCCGCCCGACCGCGCTGACGATGCCCATCGTCACCGTCTGGTTGAGCCCCAGCGGGTTGCCGATCGCAAGCACCACGTCGCCGGCGCGCAGCGAGTGGCTGTCCGCGATCTTGACCACCGGCAGGTTGCCGGCATCGATCTTCAGCACGGCCAGGTCGGTTTCCTCGTCGGCGCCGACCAGGGTGGCCTTGGCGATCCGGCCGTCGTAGAGCAGCACCTGGATGTCGTCGGCGTTGGCGATCACGTGGTTGTTGGTCAGTACGTAGCCCTTGTCGCTGACGATCACCCCCGAGCCGAGCACCTGCTGCGGGCGTTTGTAGGCCGGGCCAGTCGGCAGGCCGCCGAACAGGCGCTGCAGCACGGGGTCGTCGTACATCTGCACGGCGCGGGCGGTGACCATCTTGTTGGCGTAGATGTTGACGACCGAGGGCGCGGCTCTCGCCACCGCGTCGGCGTAGGAGACCGGTCCGTTGCCCGGTGCGGGGGCGGTGGCCTGTGCGGCCGCGGGATGCTCCGTGGAGGCCGAGGCCTGCGGCGCATGCCCCATCCCGAAGCGCGCGCGCAGGCGGTCGCCGCTGCCGGGCCAGAACAGCCCGACCACGAAGGCGAGCGCCAGTCCCAGGATGACAAAGCGGGCGATAAAGGCGAGCGCGCCGGCGGCGTTCTTCATGGCTTCAATGGTTTGCGTGGGCCGGACTTGGGGGCGCGCAGGGAGGTCGTCTCCCCTTGTGCGATTTATTGTACGGGCCAAGCCCTGACGCTACACTAACGCGATTTTTGCAGGCTCCCAAACGGGGCTCGCATCTCAATGGCATTGCATGTACCGGAGAGCCTGATGGCGAACGAAGTCGTCGATCATGGCCGCCGCCGCTTCCTGACAGCTACCACTTCTGTGGTGGGCGCTGTCGGAGTCGTCGCGGCAGCCGTGCCCTTCATCAAGTCCTGGGAGCCCAGCGCCCGCGCCAAGGCCGCCGGTGCGCCGGTCATGGCCGACATCGGCAAGATCGAGCTGGGCCAGAAGGTCGACTACGCGTGGCGCGGCCTGCCCGTGTTCGTGGTCCGCCGGACCAAGGACCAGCTCGCGGTGTTGCCGACGCTGGCGCCGCGCCTGGTCGACCCCAATTCCGAGGTCGACCAGCAGCCCGCGTACATCAAAGGTCCCGACCGCGCGATCAAGCCGGAATGGCTGGTCGTGATCGGCATCTGCACCCACCTGGGCTGCGTGCCGGAGTTCTTCCCCCAGATCAAGCCCGAGCCGTTCGATCCGAACTGGAAGGGTGGTTTCTTCTGCCCGTGCCACAAGTCGCGCTATGACTTGTCCGGTCGCGTCTTCGCCGGCGTGCCCGCGCCGAAGAACCTGCAGGTGCCGCCGTACCACTTCGTGGACGACACGCACATCCAGATCGGCGTCGATCCCAAGGAGGCCGGCTGATGGCTAACGTATTCACCCGCATGGGCGACTGGGTCAACGAGCGCGCGCCCAACATGATGCCTGCCTACCGCAAGCACATGACCGAGTACTACGCGCCGAAGAACTTCAACCTCTGGTACTACTTCGGTTCGCTGGCGCTGCTGGTGCTGGTCAACCAGATCGTCACCGGCATCTTCCTCACCATGAACTACAAGACCAGCGCGGCGGAAGCCTTCGCGTCGGTCGAGTACATCATGCGCGACGTGGAGTGGGGCTGGCTGATCCGCTACATGCATTCCACCGGCGCGTCGCTGTTCTTCGTGGTGGTGTTCCTGCACATGTTCCGCGGCCTGATGTACGGCTCGTACAAGAAGCCGCGCGAGCTGGTGTGGCTCTTGGGCATGCTGATCTTCCTGGTGCTGATGGCCGAGGCCTTCATGGGCTACGTGCTGCCGTGGGGCAACATGTCGTTCTGGGGCGCCAAGGTGATCATCTCGCTGTTCGGCACGATCCCGGTCATCGGCGGCACGCTGGTGGAATGGATCATGGGCGACTACCTGCCCGCCGACGCCACCCTCAACCGCTTCTTCGCGCTGCACGTGATCGCGCTGCCGCTGGTGCTGCTGCTGCTGGTGGTGCTGCACATCGCCGCGCTGCACGAGGTGGGTTCGAACAACCCCGATGGGGTGGAAATCAAGAAGGGTCCCAAGGGCAACCGCTGGGATGCGCTCAAGCCGGCCGACGGCATTCCGTTCCACCCGTACTACACGGTGAAGGACCTGGTCGGCGTGGGCTTCTTCCTGCTGATCGCCGCGTTCATCATCTTCTTCGCGCCGACGATGGGTGGCTGGTTCCTGGAGCATGACAACTTCATCCCGGCGAACAACCTGGCCACGCCCGCGCACATCAAGCCGGTGTGGTACTTCACCCCGTTCTACGCGATCCTGCGCATGATCCCGTCGTTCCTGGGGCAGGCCTTCTGGGGCGTGCTGGCGATGTTCGGCGCGATCGCCCTGCTGTTCGCGCTCCCGTGGATCGACGTGGGCAAGGTCAAGTCGATCCGTTACCGCGGTACCGGCTACAAGGTCGGCCTTGGCCTGTTCGTGCTGTCGTTCATCCTGCTCGGCGCGGTCGGCGCGGGCGTCACCGCCGAGGTCATCCCGGAGTGGTTCGGCGATGTCGACGTGACCTTCTGGGAGAACCTGTTCGGTCGCTTCTGGACGCTGGTCTATTTCGGCTATTTCGTGTTCCTGTGGCTTTACACGCGCCTCGGCTGGGAAACCACCAAGCCGGTTCCGGAACGGGTGACCACGCATGACTAAGCGGCAGCTACTGATGAAGCACATTCTCCTTTCGATGACGCTCGCCCTGGGCCTGCTCGTGGGCAGCACCCAGGTCCTGGCCTCCGAGGGCGGCGCGGAGCTGCCGTCGGCTGGCGTGAACCTGCGCGACCAGGCTTCGCTGCAGCGCGGCGCGCGCCTGTTCTTCAACTACTGCGTGGGTTGCCACTCGCTCCAGTACCAGCGTTATTCGCGCATTGCCGAAGACCTGGGCCTGACCGAGAAAGAGGTGATGGAGAACCTCAACTTCACCGGCGCCAAGTTCGGCGAGCCGGTGATCTCGCACATGCCCGAGGACCAGGCCAAGCAGTGGTTCGGCAAGGCTCCGCCGGACCTGTCGCTGGAAGTGCGCGCCAAGACGGCCGACTGGGTGTATGGCTACCTCAACAGCTTCTACGTCGACCCGAGCCGTCCGGTGGGCTGGAACAACACGGTGTTCCCGAACGCCTCCATGCCGTTCCCGCTGTGGGAGCTGCAGGGCGTGCAGACCGCGGTGAAGAAGCCCGGCAGCGAGGAAGTGGAAAAGCTGGAGCTGTCCCAGCCCGGCCGCATGACGCCCGAGCAGTACAAGCAGGCAGCGCGCGACCTGACCAACTTCCTGGCCTACGTCGCCGAGCCGGCCGCGCTTCAGCGCCACGCCTACGGTATCTGGGTGATCCTGTTCCTGGCGCTGTTCACCCTGCTGGCCTATGCACTGAAGAAGGAATACTGGAAGGACGTCCACTAATCCGGACGCCTGCCAGCCTCGGATGCGGCGGCCATTAAGCGCCGCCGCATCGCTTATACAAGGGGAGAAAAAGCGCATGGTGCAAAGCGCTCGTTCGCGTACCGTACTGACCCTGTACACCACCGCCGACGACATCCAGTGCCATCGCGCGCGACTGGTGCTCGCGGCCAAGGGCGTCAGCTACGAGCGTGTGCTGGTCGATCCGGCCAAGCCACCGGAAGACCTGCTCGACCTCAATCCCTACGGCAGCACGCCGACCCTGGTCGATCGCGACCTGACCCTCTATGACACCGCGGTCGTCTGCGAATATCTGGACGAGCGCTACCCGCATCCACCGCTGATGCCGATCGATCCGCTCTCGCGTGCGCGCCTTCGCCTGGCGACCGTGCGCATTGAGCGCGACTGGCTGCCCGAGGTGGACACCATCCGTGCCGGCGGCCGTCCCGCCGACGCCGCGCGCAAGCGCCTGCGTGAGCATCTGCTCGCTTCGCTGCCCTTGTTCAAGGCGGCCAAGTTTTTCCTGAATCCCGAAATGAGCCTGGTCGACTGCCTGGTCGCCCCGGTGGTCTGGCGCTTGCCGTGGCTGGGCGTGGATCTTGGCCGCGAGGGCAAGCCGATCGTCGACTACGGCGAGCGCCTGTTCCACAGCCAGGGTTACGCACGCAGCCTGACCAACGAAGAACGGGCGATGCGGCCATGACCGGCGTGGACCGATGACAGATCGTTCGCCGCCGATGAGCTCCAATCGCCCGTACCTCTTGCGAGCGATTTACGACTGGATCACCGACAACCAGTTGACTCCGTACGTGCTGGTGGACGCCACCGTCGAGGGCGTGCGTGTGCCTCCACAGGTGGTCAAGAACGGGCAGGTGGTGCTCAACCTCGCGATGCGCGCGGTGGCCAACCTCGAGCTCGGCAACGACTACATCGGTTTCCAGGCGCGCTTTTCCGGGGTCAGTCAGGCGATCCGCATTCCGGTGCAGGCCGTGCTCGCGCTGTACGCGCAGGAAAACGGGCAGGGCATGATGTTTCCGACCGAGGATGGCGACCCTCCGCCCCCGGCGCCCGGTCCGGACGATTCCGGCCCGTCCGGCGAAGCCCCGGAGAAACCCCGGCGTTCACCCCATCTGCGGGTTGTGAAGTAGGCCAGCACCGCTGACTCCCTTGCGGGAGCCGGTTTCCTGCAGGCGCGCGCCTGTGTGAGACCGGAGGCATGGCGGTCGCGCACAGGTGCGCTCCTACTTACGCTAGTGCCTTCCATCACCTTGGCAACCTACCGCGGATGCGAGGCGTTACTGCCCGATCCGCGGTCGCCGCGCTCGGAGCGGAATGACGTTGTCCGGCGTCCCGATACGGTGAGATTCCGCTTCGGGCAGAGGTGTGTCTGCCTTGGGCAGGCTCAACCCCGCAAGCCGGTCGCCGTGCATCCACAGACGCCCATCCAGGCGATCGTCGCCATGCGCGCTGACCTCGAATACGTAACCGAGCTCGAGCTGTCGCCTGCCGTCGACCCGTCGCCAGCGCAGGCTCCTCAAACCCACCGTCTCATCCAGCAGTTGCAGGCCATGTTGCGAACACTGCCGGCGCGCTTCGTCCACCGCCCGCTCGCGGGCGCGGGTGAACTTGAGCCACGCGCCCGCCAGGGCAGCAAGCGCCGTCAGGGCGATCAGGTCGGAAACTTGGCTCATGGGTGGAGTGTGTGGGTGCCGCAGGCCAAGGGCAAGGTACGACCCATGGCAGAAGCTCGCGCGGTACCCGATCGCGGATCGACCGCGCAATTGCGTACAGGCAGCGTCCTGCGAGCCGCGTAGTGACGCCCGTGCGCCCTCAGCTATCCAGTTGCAGACGCAGCGACAGATCGATCGCGCGCACGTGCTTGGTGAGCGCACCAACCGAAATGAAGTCCACGCCAGTGCGGGCATAACTGCCGATGGTGTCCAGATCCACGTTGCCGGAGATTTCCAGCGCAACACGGCCTGCGGCCACGGCGACCGCTTCGCTCATCATCGCCGGTGTGAAATTGTCGAGCATGATGCGATCCACGCCCGCGTCGATGGCCCGCCGCAGTTCGTCGAGGGTTTCTACCTCGACTTCCAGCAGCAGCGTGGGATGCAGGCGGCGCGCCTCGGCCACGGCTGGCTCGATCCCGCCTGCAGCGGCGATGTGGTTTTCCTTTACCAGAATCGCGTCGAACAGACCGATCCGGTGATTGTGGCCACCGCCGCATCGCACAGCGTATTTCTGTGCCAGCCGCAGACCCGGCACGGTCTTGCGCGTATCCAGCACGCGCACGGCGGTGCCGGCGACGGCGACCACGTAGGCAGCCGTGATGGTGGCCGTGCCCGAGAGCAACTGAAGGAAGTTGAGCGCCGAGCGTTCGGCGCTGACCAGCGCGCGTGCGCGTCCGCGCAGGTGGCAGATCACGCTGCCCGCGACCACGCGCTCACCGTCGCGGACCCGCCAATCGATGGTCACGTCGGGATCGAGCTTGCGGAAGCAGGCATCGAACCAGGGAATGCCAGCCATTACCGCGTCTTCGCGGCAGGTCAGCGCCGCGCTGGCATGGGCATCGGCCGGCAGCAGATCCGCAGTGGCGTCACCGGTGCCAAAGTCTTCGGCAAAGGCACGTTCGACGTCCGCGTCGATCAGGCGGATATCAGGCGGATCGAGGGGGGGCACGTCAGGCATGCGGCATCCATTCGGTGGTGTGAGTGACGGCGCCGGAGATGATCTTCAGTCGCGCCGGCCAGCCGGCAAGGATAACCGAGGCGAGGGTTCGAGCGTCCCCGGGCGCCGGGACGCCGCCCACGCAAGGTGCTGCGTGGAGGGTTGCTCGACCGACTAGCGGGACAGGCCGTATCCATCGCCTCAGCTCCTGACAGGATGCGGGCGATGCACCTTTGCACCAAAGCAAACCCCAGCGTGTTCCGGCGATATCACGGTCCGACCCACAAGCGGGCGAAGCCCGCTGTGTTCAGGCCAGGTCGTCGGTGCCTGCCGCAGCTGCCTGGCTCAGGCGATCGACAATGGCGCCCATCGCACGATCGAACAGCGGTTCGGACGGCAGGATGCGCGCGCTGCCGGCAGCCAGCGCCGCGGCGAGCTCCTGCGGCGCATAGTCGCCCACCTTCAGGCCGCGCCGGTTGACGAACAGGTAGCGCCCACTCATCGGGCTGATCCACGACAGCTTGGCGCGGGTGACCGCATCGCCGGTGGGGCAGAACTCCAGCCACGTGCCTGCTTTGAGCTGCTCGACCTCGATCAGCTCACCGCTGTCCAGGGCAACTGCCGTCGGCTGGTCTTCTGCCGGCTCGGGCTCGGCCGTGTCGGCGTCCAGGATGGGCTGGATGCTTTCCGGTATCGGCAGCGCCACGTCTTCGGCAGTGCTCTCGGGCGTGATCTCGCCCAACTGCTGCCGGTAGTAGGCGTGCAGCTGGCCAAGCAGCCGCTCGATGTCGCTTTCCTGGAACGCCACATTGGCCAGGCCTCGACGCAGCGCCCGCTCGATACCGGGCAGCATGCGCAGAAGGGCACGACGGTCATCGGTGGTGTGTACAGGGCGGGCGCTGGCGATGAACTCGTTGACGAAGCGCAACGCGTCGGCAAACGCCGGCGAATCGTCGCCCTGGCGCAGGATCGTCAGCACCAGATGGTTGGCCCACGCACGCGCCAGCACGCCATGGATGAGCGGCGGCAGGGTCTGGCTGCCAATGCGGTCGAGGATTTCGCGGGCAGCGCGACGGCGGGCCAGTTCCAGCTTCTCGCGGCCACGTGCCGATTCGGCCACGCGTTGCTCGGCCAGTTCTGCCCGCTTGCGGCTTTGTTCCTGGAATGCCAGCAGTTCGTCGCCCAGGCGCTCGAACAGGCCCATGTCGTCGTCGAAGTCGTGCAACAGCCGCTCAACGATGGACTTGATCTTGTCGAAGACGCGATGGTCGCGGTCGGACTCCTCCGACCAGCCCTTGGCCAGTTCGGCAAGGCCGTCGAGCAGGCGACGCGCCGGATGATGGCGGTGCGCGAACAACTTGCGGTCGAGGATCGCGGCCTTGAGATAGGGGATCTGCAGCCGGGCCAGCAACACCTGCATCTCGGCCGGCAGGGTGTTGTCGGCCAGAATGAATTCGAACAGCATGCCGACCAGGTCGATGGTGTCTTCATCGATCGCCGCGACCTGGCCGGGGCGTTCGCCGCGCAGGGCGCCGATCTGACCAAGCAGTTGCTCTTTCAGCTGGACGACTTCGCGGCCGACCATGGTCGGGTCCATCGATTGCACGGTCGGGATGGGGCCGGCCGCAAGCTGGCTCTGCAGCACGCTGAGCGCGCCAAGCAGTTCGTTCGCCGTGGGCATTGCGAGGGACCCGCCCCGGGCGCCGGTCCCCATGCCGCCACCGACAGCCGCGATGCCGCCGGCGGCCTGCGCCCTGCGTGCGCTGAACAAGGCACGCACGGTATGCAGCAACTCGCTGGCCAGCTCGGCTTCCGTGTCGGTGTCGCCCGCGCCGTCGGTGCCGGCGGCAACGCCCTGCGCAGCCGAAGGGCCCGTCGTGGCGGCGGGGCCTTCGCCGCGCACTACCTCGTGGCGGAGCTGCGGCAATACGCCTGCGCGCACCAGCTCGGTGTTGATTTCCTGGTACAGCTCTTCCAGCGCGGAGAGCACGTAGCGGTCGAACAGCTTGTAGATGATGAGCTTGACGCGCATCTCCGCGGCCAGTTCGCGCATGGCCTGGCGGAATGCCTGCGCCAGCGCGGCGGGCGCCACCGGGTTGCTGCCGTCCTCGATCTTGATGCCGCCACAGATCACCGACAGCCGCTGGTTGACGGCGAACAGGTCGCGCGCCAGGCGCGACTCGTTCTTGGCCGTCATGCTGGTGATCGCGAGCGATTCCTCCAGTTCGTTCTCGGCCACCAGCGACAACTCTACCGGGGCAAGCGAGGGGCTGGCCGAGTGCGCGGGAGCAGGGCGCGTGGTCATGCTGGTCAGTTCACGGCTGACCTGCGCCAGAAAGCTGCGTTCGACCATCGGGCGGCGCTTGCGCACTTCGCGCATGCCGTCGAAGTAATGCATCTGGGCGGCGTTGTTCTCGGCCTTCTCGGCCAGGTCGAACAGGGCGTCGTCGACGTGCTCGAACATATTGCCCAGGAGAAGCTGGAGGCGGCGGCCGGCGATCGTGCGCACGGCGCCGAGCAGGTCGCCCACGCGCTCGGCAGACTCCTGCCGCTGGCTCAGGCTGACGACCTTGTTAGTCTCATTGGCTTCTTTCATCGCCACACCCCTGAAGCATCCCTTGCCGACGACCACGGCTGCCCGGCCACGCGAAATTGGACCTTAAGCGAGGAAACGTGAACGACTCATGCACTGGCGTACACATTAGTCCACGCCATGTGTAAAAGGATGGCGCCGTTCACTTTTTCGAAAAGTCGTTTCAGGCAGTTGCCGGAAAGTCCTTCAACTGCACCGTCCCGATGCCTTCCTCGGGGAGCATGACCGGGATGCCGTCGTCGACCCGGTAGACCACCTTGCGGTCCACGGTGATGAGGCCTTCACCCAGCCGTTGCTGGACGCGCGCACCTGCGACGGTGTCGACCTCGCCGCGCTCGATGGCGGTGTTGATCGCTTCCAGCTCTCCACGCGCGAGCAGACGGACGGGCGTCTTGCTGACCGGGCAGCACAGGATATCGAGCAGGCGCTTGTCCATGGCGGTGGGGTGTCGTGCGGAAAGCCCGTACAATAGCCCTTTTGGGATGGCAGAACCATGACTTCGACCGCCAAGCCGGCCCGTGTGGGCGTGGTGATGGGTTCCCGATCGGACTGGGAAACCATGGAGCACGCCGCTGCCGTTCTTGACCAGTTGGGCGTGCCGCACGAGGTGCGCGTAGTGTCCGCCCATCGCACGCCCGACCTGCTGTTTCGCTATGCCGAAGAGGCCGTCGGTCGCGGGATCGAGGTGATCGTTGCCGGCGCCGGCGGAGCCGCCCACCTGCCAGGCATGCTGGCGGCCAAGACGCGGCTGCCGGTGCTGGGCGTGCCGGTCCAGTCCAAGGCGCTCAACGGCATGGACTCGCTGCTTTCGATCGCGCAGATGCCGGCAGGCATCCCGGTCGGCACGTTGGCGATCGGCCGCGCCGGCGCGGTGAACGCGGGTTTGCTGGCCGCCTCCGTGCTGGCGCTACATGACCGGGCCATCGCGCAGGCGCTGGAAGCCTACCGTGCGAATCAGACGCAAAGCGTGCTCGACCAGCCGGACCCGCGCGCATGAGCCCGCGCCGTCAACCCGTGCTGGGCATTCTGGGCGGCGGCCAGCTGGCGCGCATGCTGGCGCTCGCCGCCGCGCCGCTGGGCGTCAAGACGCTGGTGGTCGACAGCGTCGCCGACGCCTGCGCCGGGCAGGTCGCGCCGCTGGTGGTCGCCGACTGGAAGGATTACGAGGCGCTGGATCGCTTTGCCGCGATGGTCGACGTGGTGACATTCGATTTCGAGAACGTACCGGCCGAGACCGCGCACTGGCTGGCCGGGCGCGTGGCCGTGTCGCCGGTGCCTGGCGCGCTGGCCGTGGCACAGGACCGGCTTGCCGAGAAGACGTTGTTCCGCGAATGCGGGCTCGATACGCCTGCGTTCGTGGCCGTGGACACCCGTGATGACCTCGACCGTGCGATCGCCGAGGTCGGCGCCCCGGCCATCCTCAAGACCCGCCGCCTGGGTTACGACGGCAAGGGTCAGTTCCGCCTGAAGGCGGCCGCCGACGCCGACGCCGCATGGGACGCCCTGGGCGCGCAGGGCGCCGTGCATGGGCTGATCCTGGAAGCGTTCGTGCCGTTCGAGCGCGAGCTCTCCGTGATCGCCGTGCGTAGCCGCGAGGGTGATTTCCGTACCTGGCCGCTGACCCGCAATTGGCACACGGACGGTGTGCTGAGCCTGAGCCTGGCGCCAGCCCCCGACATCGACGAACTGCAACGCCGCGCCACCGACCTGGCCCGCACGCTGGCCGAGCGGCTGGAGTACGTGGGCGTGTTCGCACTGGAGTTGTTCGTCAAGGACGGTCAGCTGCTGGGCAACGAAATGGCCCCGCGCGTCCATAACTCGGGCCATTGGACCATCGAGGGTGCGCACACCAGCCAGTTCGAGAACCACGTGCGCGCGGTGCTCGGCATGCCCCTGGGCGACACTGGTGCCCGCGGGCTGTCGTGCATGTTCAACTGGATCGGCGATCTGCCCGATCCCGCGCCAGTGCTGACCACGACCGACGCGCACTGGCATGACTACGGCAAGCAGGCGCGCCCCGGTCGCAAGGTGGGACATGCCACCGTCTGCGCACCCGACGAGGGCGCACTGGCCGGGCGCGTCGCGCATGTCGCCGGTTTGCTGGGCCGTGACGACCAGGCCAGCCCCGTGCTGCAGGTGCTCGCGTAACCTGTCTGAAGCGTTTGCAGGGGCCTGCCTACGTGCGACGCGTATGACGGCGGTCGCCGAAAGGCGAGTTCCTGCGATGGCTCTCGAAGTCGCCGGACGCAGTCGAGTAGGTAGGCTTCAGCCGCCGCGTCTTTTCCGGGGGGCGGCTGGTGGGCTGAAGCCCACCCTACGAAAGCGCGTTGGCGTGCCCCGGCCTTCGCCTCGGATGTCCTGCGTGCATCTGCTATCCTGCGCGGCCGGATTGCGCGGCCGCGCAACAGCGCGAGAGTCTCCGCCAGTGTAAGTCGCCTTCGCTACAGCACGTTTCCTCCTGCGCGCGGTCATCGGTCGCTGCGCTCCCCGCGTCCCACGGAACGCCCTCTGCAGCCATCGCGGAGGCGCGATCCGTTGCTGTTCGAAGGTTTCCCATGAAGCTCTCCCCGACCCTGGTCAGGAACAACGTCCTGTCCGGCCTGACTGTCGCGTTCGCGCTGGTCCCCGAGGCGATCGCCTTTGCCGTGATCGCCCACGTCAATCCTCTCACCGGCCTGTATGCCGCCTTCATGATGTGCCTTATCACGGCGATGCTGGGCGGCCGTCCGGGCATGATCTCGGGCGCCACCGGGGCGATCGCCGTGGTGATCGTGGCGTTGGTGGTGCAGCACGGCGTGCAATACCTGTTCGCAGCCGTTGTCTTGATGGGCCTGCTGCAATTGCTGTTCGGCGCCTTGCGGCTGGGCAAGTTCATTCGCATGGTGCCGCACCCGGTGATGCTCGGTTTCGTCAACGGCCTGGCGATCGTGATCTTCCTGGCCCAGCTGCCGCACTTCCAGCAGCACGGGCAATGGGTGAGCGGGCAGGCGCTGTGGACCATGCTGGGGCTGGTCACCCTGGCGATGGCGATCATTTACTTGCTGCCGCGCCTGACCCGTACCGTGCCCTCGGCCCTGGTGGCGATCGTGGCGATCGCGTTGTTGACGAACGTTGCCGGCATCCAGACGCGCACGGTTGGCGACCTTGCCTCGATCAAGGGAGGCCTGCCCAGCTTCCACCTGCCGGATGTGCCGTGGAACCTGGCCACGTTGCGCATCGTGTTCCCGTACGCGCTGATCATGGCCACGGTGGGCCTGATCGAGTCGCTGCTCACGCTCAACCTGATCGATGAGATGACCGACACACGCGGCAAGCCCAACCGGGAATGCCTCGCGCAGGGCACCGCCAACGTGGTCACCGGGCTGTTCGGCGGCATGGGCGGTTGCGCCATGATCGGACAGAGCATGATCAACGTCGGCGCGGGCGCCACCCATCGCCTGTCCGGCGTGGTGGCGGGGCTGGGGTTGCTCAGCTTCATCCTGTTCGGTTCCAGCCTGATCGAGCGCATTCCGCTGGCTGCGCTGATCGGCGTGATGTTCGTGGTGTCGGCCAAGACGTTCGAGTGGGGCAGCGTGCGCGTGCTGGGCAAGGTGCCGCGGGCCGATGCGCTGGTGATCGTGGCGGTCACGGTGGTGACCATCTTCACCGACCTGGCGGTCGCCGTGGTGCTGGGGGTGGTGATCTCCGCGCTGGTGTTCGCCTGGCAGCATGCCAGTCAGATTGCCGTACGCACCCGGCTGGAGGCCGATGACACCAGGGTCTATGAGCTGGAGGGAACGCTGTTCTTCGCCTCGGCCAAGAACTTCCAGAACCTGTTTTCGCCAAAGAACGACCCCGCGGAGGTCGTCGTGGAATTCGGCCGCGCCAAGGTGATGGACCATTCGGCCATCGAGGCAATCGATGCGCTGGCCGAGCGCTACCAGAAGCTCGGCAAGCGTTTGCACCTGCGGCACCTGAGCACGGACTGCGCCGAATTGCTGCACAAGGCCGGCAGCATGGTCGAGGTCGATCCGGCCAGGGATCCGCATTACCACCTGGCCGACGACCGACTGGGGTAGCGGGCGTGGCTTCGGCCCACCCGCTGGAAAGGGCTGAGGCCCACCCTACGAAAAAGCGGAGCCGATGGCTCCGCTTTTTGTTTCACGCCATGTTGCTGGCGGCAAATTCCCAGTTCACCACGTTCCAGAAGTTCTCCAGATACTTCGGGCGCGCGTTGCGATAGTCGATGTAGTAGGCGTGCTCCCACACGTCGCAGGTGAACAGCGGCTTGTCGCTGCCGGTGATCGGCGTGCCGGCGTTGGACGTGTTGACGATGCCCAGCGAACCGTCCGGACGCTGCACCAGCCAGGTCCAGCCCGAGCCGAAGTTGCTCGCGCCCATCTTGGCGAACTCTTCCTTGAACTTGTCGACCGAGCCGAACGCCTTGTTGATCGCGTCGGCCAGCTTGCCGGTCGGCTCGCCGCCGCCGTTGGGCTTCATCGAGTTCCAGTAGAAGGTGTGGTTCCAGGTCTGCGCGGCGTTGTTGAACACGCCACCGGACGACTTGCGGACGATCTCCTCAAGCGCCATCCCCTCGAACTCGGTGCCCGCGATCAGCTTGTTGAGGTTGGTCACGTAAGCGGCGTGGTGCTTGTCGTGATGGAACTCGAGCGTCTCGGCGGAGATGTGCGGCTCCAGCGCGTTCTTTTCGTACGGAAGGGGGGGAAGTTCGATCGCCATTGAGGGACTCCTTGGGCTTGCAGCTAAGGGGAAGCCGGGCGGGCCTGCCGGGCGGCGGGCCGTGTGCGGCTGGTACACTTGTGGTCCTGCACGCATTGTAGAACCCCCGAGCTATGGACGTTAACGAGCGAATCAAGGCGGTGCTCGCCGATCACCCCATGGTGCTTTTCATGAAGGGCACGCCGCAGTTCCCGATGTGCGGCTTTTCCGCCCGCGCCGCGCAGGCGCTCAAGGACTCGGGTGCAAGCGTCCATGCCGTGAACGTACTGGCCGACCCGGAAGTGCGTGCCGCGCTGCCGCACTTCGCCAACTGGCCGACCTTCCCGCAGCTGTTCATCCAGGGCGAGCTGATCGGCGGCTGCGACATCGTCGAGGACCTGAAGTCCTCCGGCGAACTGGCCCGCATGGCCCTGGACGTCAGCGGCGCGGTGCGCGCATGACGCTGCCGATCGCACGCCTGCCGCAGGACATCGCGCCCGCGGCCGACAGCCTGGCCGGTCGGGTGGTGCTGGTCACCGGTGCCTACGGCGGGCTTGGCCGCGCGGTGTCGCTGGCCGCGGCGCGCGCAGGCGCCACCCTGGTGATCACCGGCAAGCGCAAGCGCCAGCTCGAGCAGCTCTACGACCTGATCGTGGCCGAACACCTGCCCGAGCCGGTGATCCATCCGCTGGACATGGAAGCCGCCACGCCGCGCGACTACGAGGCGCTGGCCGACGGACTGGAGCGCGACCTCGGCCGCCTGGACGGCATCGTGCACTGCGCCGCCAGCTTCGGCGGCCTCACCCCGATCAACATGCACAAGCCGGACGAGTGGCTGCGCACGATGCACATCAACGTGTCCGCACCGTTCGCCCTGACCCAGGCCTGCCTGCCGCTGCTGGCCAAGGCGCCCGACGCATCGGTGGTGTTCGTGCTGGACAACCCGGAGCTGGTCAACCGCGCGCACTGGGGCGCCTACGGCGTGTCCAAGGCGGCACTGGAACGTCTCGTCGAGATCCTGCACCAGGAAACCGACAGCACCGCCATCCGCACGCATGCGCTGCTGCCCGCGCCGATGCGCACGGCGATGCGGCACCTGGCGTATTTCGGCGAAGACCCCAACACCCAGCCGCTGCCCGATGCGGCGGCCGACGCGGCGGTGTGGCTGCTTGGACCTCAAGGCAACGCCGCACGCGGCGCGATGCTGGACCTGCGCCAGCCCTGAGCCCGATAACCCTGTAGAAGCCCGTTTGCGGGCGATGCCTTTCCAGGCCGTACAAAAAGGCATCGCCCGCAAGCGGGCTCCTACAATGCTGTTCCAGTCTCGATAAAAGGAAATGCGCCATGGAAACGCAGATGACCACCCTCTCGGCGGGCATCTTGCTGTTCCTGATCATGGATCCGCTCGGCAACATCCCTTTCTTCCTGAGTCTGCTCAAGCACGTGCCGCCCAAGCGCCGGCGCGTGGTGATGATCCGGGAGCTTCTGATCGCGCTGGGAGTGCTGCTGGGTTTCCTGATCGGTGGACAGCACATCCTCAAGCTGCTGCAGCTGCGTCAGGAGTCGATCAGCATTGCCGGCGGCATCGTGCTGTTCCTGATCGGCATCCGGATGGTGTTCCCGCCGCCGGAGGGCGGCATTTTCGGCAAGCCGGGCGAAGGCGAGCCCTTCATCGTTCCGATGGCGATCCCCGGCGTCGCCGGCCCGTCGGCGATGGCCGCGCTGCTGCTGCTGACCAATACCTCGCCGGGCCGTACCGCCGATTGGGCCACGGCGCTGCTGCTGGCCTGGCTGGCGACCTCGGCAATCTTGCTGTCCTCCACCTATTTGTTCCGCTGGCTCGGCGAGAGCGTGCTGACCGCGCTCGAGCGCGTGATGGGCATGCTGCTGATCGCGCTGTCGGTGCAGATGTTCATGGGCGGCGTGGCGGCGTTCCTGCATATGCAGGTCTGACGCAGGCTGCTTTCGCAGGGCGGGCTTCAGCCCACCATCCCTGTTCCCGCAAAGAACCGGTGGGCTGAAACCCGCCCTGCGGATGTCCGCGATCTACCGTGCGCACGCGCATGTTTGTGTCGTGGTGGCACTCAAGAGCCGTCCTGCGCCTGTCATACTTGGCGTCCAGCATGGGCGAAAACACCAGGAGGCGGTCATGCTCAGCGTCGAACGGAACCTAGTCGAACGCCTGCCATGGCTGGCGCAACATCCGCGGCTCCGCCGGCCGGTAGCCGGTTTGCTTGGGCGCCTGGCCGACGAGGCGGGCTTCAACCGCGTGCTCGATGCCGTGGGCAAGGTCGAGGGTTTCGATTTCGTCGAGCGTGCGCTGGAGGTGCTCGGCGCGAGTTATCACGTCAGTCCGCGCGAGCGCGAGCACATCCCGACCGAGGGACCGGTGCTGGTCGTCGCCAACCATCCATTGGGCATGGTCGATGCGCTGGCGCTGCTGCAGCTGATCGGCTCGGTGCGCCCCGACGTGCGGATCCTGGGCAACGACTGGCTTGCCGCGATCGAACCGCTGCGCCGGCTGTTGCTTCCGGTGGATGTGTTCGGCAAGGGCGCGGCCTCGCGGTTGCGTGGCGTCTACCGCGCGCTGACGCAGGGCAGCGCGTTGATCGTGTTTCCCGCGGGCGAGGTCTCGCGCATGGGGCCGGGCGGCGTGCGTGACGGCAAATGGTCGGACGGTTTTGCGCGGCTGGCCAGGCACAGCCGCGCACCGGTCCTGCCGGTACACGTGGCTGCGCGCAATTCGGCCGCCTTCTACGGGCTGTCGATGCTGGCCAAGCCGCTCAGCACGGCCATGCTACCGCGCGAGGCGGTGGCACCGATCAAGCGGCGGATCGGCCTCAGCGTCGGCGCGCTGATCAGCGCGGAGGAGTTGTTCGAGCGCAGCGGCGATTCGCCCGAGCGGGCCGCCCGGTTGATGCGCCGCCACGTCTACCGCGTCGGTCGGCGGCGCGGACTGATCTTCGGTGGCCAGGTGCCGCTGGCCCATCCTGAGCCGGCCGAACGGGTGGCTTCGGAGCTGCAGGGGCAGGGCGAGAAGCTGGCGGACCTCAGCGACGGCAAACAGGCGTGGCTGTTCAAGGGCGCGGCCGACAGCGCGGTGTTGCGCGAGATCGGCCGCCTGCGCGAACTGACCTTCCGCAAGGTGGGCGAGGGCACCAACGCGCGGCGCGACCTGGACGCGTTCGATCCGCACTACGAACACCTGCTGCTGTGGGACCCGGCCGCGCTGCGCATCGTCGGTTCCTATCGCTTCGGCCATGGCGGGCGGCTGATCGCCGAGCGCGGCCTGGGCGGGCTCTACACCGCAAGTCTCTTCAACTATTCGCCGGCGCTGGAGTCGCGCCTGGCGCAGGGACTGGAACTGGGCCGCAGCTTCATCGCGCCGGCGTACTGGCGCTCGCGCGCGCTGGACCAATTGTGGCAGGGCATCGGCCTCTACCTGCAGCGGCATCCGGAGCTGCGTTACCTGTTCGGTCCGGTGAGCATGTCGGTCAATCTGCCCCGCGAGGCGCGCGAGTGGATCGCCGCCGCGCATCAGCATTATTTCGGCAAGCCCGGCCTGGCCTCCGCGCGGCAGCCGTTCGTGATCTCACCCGGCGTGATCGGGCTGGTGCGCCAGGCCCTCGAAGGTCTGGGTGCGCAGGAGGGGTTGGGCAAGCTCAAGCACCACCTGGACGCGCTGGGCGTAAGCCTGCCGGTGCTCTATCGCCAGTACGTCGACCTGGTCGAGCCCGAGGGTGTGCAGTTCCTGGACTTTGGCGAAGACCCGGGCTTTTCCGGTTGCGTCGACGGCCTGGTGATGCTCGACCTGGCCAACCTCAAGCCCGCCAAGCGAGCGCGATACCTCGGCAAGACCGGCGGCTGAACCATCTCCGCGAAAAGGGGTGAATCGGTCTCGATCTTGTCATAAACTATCGTTAAGTTTGCTTAACAACTGGTTGGTAGATGGGGTGGCCCCATCGCTGCTGGACGATAGCTGCGCCAAGAAGTTAGGGGAAACACAAGCACGCGACGCATGCCTGGCCCGAAGCCTGGCATCGGCATGTTTTTGTTCCGACATCGAATTTTTCCGTTGCAAACCAATACAGGTCGATATAACGATGAACAGTTCAATTCGTGCCAAGGCCCTGCCGTTTGCCATCGCCACGTTGCTGGCGGTGGGCGCGGCGCCTGCCATCGCGCAGAACGTCACCTCCTCGGCGGTTGCCGGTCAGGTGGTCGATGCCGCGGGCCAGCCGGTCGCCAACGCCACCGTCACGATCGTGCATGAGCCCTCGGGCACCACCAAGGTGGTGACTACCGATGCTTCCGGCCGCTACGCCGCGCAGGGTCTGCGCGTGGGTGGTCCGTTCGATATCACCGCGACCAAGTCCGGCCTCGACCAGGGCGAGCAGGGCAACGTCTACCTGCAGCTGGGCCAGACCTCCGCGGTCAACCTGAAGATGGCTGCCGTCGAGGCACAGAACCTCGGTGCCGTGACCGTCAACGCCTCGGCGCTGATGAACACCTTCACGGCCGACAACAAGGGTATGGGCACCAGCGTCTCGCATCGCGAGCTGGTCGCCACGCCGTCGGCCAGCCGCTCGATCACCGACATCGCGCGCCTCGACCCGCGCGTCTCCATCACCGATCCGGGCGACAGCTCGATCTCGATGATGGGCATGAACAGCCGCTACAACTCGATCAGCGTCGACGGCGTGGGCCAGGGCGACCCCTTCGGCCTGAACTCCAATGGCCTGCCGTACGTGGGTTCGCCGATCTCGGTCGACACCATCGACGAGTACAACATCTCCACGGCCAACTACGACGTCACCTCCGACGCCGTGGGCGCCAGCATCGACGCGGTGACCAAGTCCGGCACCAACGACTTTCACGGTTCGGTCTACTACGCCTACCGCAACGCCAACAAGCTGGTTGGTGATCTGGAAGACGAGCCGTACAACGGCTACAAGCGCGACTGGACCGCGGGCTTCACGCTGGGCGGCCCGATCGTCAAGGACAAGCTGTTCTTCTTCGTCAACTACGAGAAGGAGAAGACCGTCGGCCTGGGCGCCGACTCGGCCAACGGCCTGGATCCGAGCCTGGGCAACGGCCCGTCGACCTCCAACAAGGTCTCCCCGGGTGACCTGCAGCGCATCATCGACGCCGCCAACGCGCTGGGCCTGAGCCCTGGCACCTTCAGCGGCGGCAACGTCGACCTGGAAGACAAGCGCTACCTGGCCAAGCTGGACTGGAACATCTCCAACAACCACCGCGCCAGCCTGACCTACCAGCGCACCAAGGAAACCCAGCCCATCGTGCAGGGCAACAGCTCGACCGCGATCGGCCTGACCAGCTACTGGTACACCAAGAACAGCGACACCAAGAACACGGTGCTGCAGTTCTTCGACGACTGGTCCGAGAACTTCTCCACCGAAGCCAAGATCGGCTACCAGCGCTTCCAGCAGGTGCGTTCGGTCGAAACCCAGCAGCCGCAGGTGTTCGTTGACGTCGGCGTGCGGGTGGACGGCCCCGACAGCAAGACCCCGGGCAAGCAGCACGGCAGCACGCCCTACGTCGACCTGGGCGAAGACCAGTACAGCCACTACAACGTGCTGGACGTGAAGACCTGGCGCGGCTTCCTTGCCGGCAACTACTACCTGGGCGACCACACGCTCAAGGGCGGCGTCGACTTCCAGCAGAGCGAGATCTACAACCTGTTCGGCCGCACCCAGTTCGGCGCTTACACCTTCTACGGCATCGACAATTTCGAGAAGGGCATCTACGGCTCGTACAACATCTACCAGCCGGCCGACGGTTACACGCTCGACGACGTGGCCGCCCAGTGGACGCTGCGCCAGTACGCCTTCTTCTTGCAGGACACCTGGCAGGCCAGCGACAACCTGTCGCTGCAGTACGGCGTGCGCCTGAATCTGGTCAAGACGGGTGACAAGCCGGTCTACAACCCGACCTTCGAGCAGGCCTTCGGCTACCGCAACGACAACACCATCGACGGCATGCGCGTCGTCGAGCCGCGCCTGTCGTTCAACTACAACTTCGACACCGAGCGCATGACCCAGCTGCGTGGCGGCGTGGGCCTGTTCCAGTCGAATCCGCCGACCGTGTGGGCGACCAATCCGTACCAGAACAACGGTATGACCACGACCACCTACCAGGTGTACAACGACTACGGCGTGCAGCCTGGCCTGGGTAATACGCTGCCAGTGTTCAGCCCCGATCCTTTCAACCAGAACCTGCCGCCGCCGGCCGGCGCGCAGATGAACGTCGACACCGTCGATCCGAACTTCAAGCTGCCTTCCGTGTGGAAGTTCAGCCTGGCGTTGGACCGCGAGCTGCCGTTCTTGGGCGTGATCGGTTCGGCCGAGTACCAGCACATCGACGTGCGCAACGGCATCCTCTACCAGAACATCAATATCGGCACGCCGACCGGCCAGCTGCCGGACGGCCGCTTCCAGTACTGGAAGACGCCGGGCGAGGCGGGTAGCTCGGGCGATGCCCGTGCCAACCAGAACAAGGCGTTCTCCGGCAGCTCGACGTTGCTGACCAACACCCACAAGGGTTCGGCCGACAGCCTGACGCTCTCGCTGAAGAAGCCGTTCTCCGAGTCCTGGTTCGGCAGCGTGGGCGTGACCCTGGGCCACTCGACCGAAGTGAACCCGGGCACCTCCAGCCAGGCCAGCTCCAACTACAGCAACAGCGTCTGGGTGAACCCGAACGAGGACGTGGCTTCGACGTCGAACTACAACGTCGGCCGCCGCGTTACCGCCGCTCTGACCTGGCAGCATCGCTTCTTCGGTGATTACACCACCGCCATCAGCGCGTTCTATGACGGCCACGAAGGCCAGCCGTACAGCTGGGTGTTCGGCAACGACGCCAACGGCGACTCCTACCGTGGGTCCGACCTGGTGTACATCCCGACGGCCGGTGGCGACTCGAAGGTCGCCTTCGCCGCGGGCACCGATCCGGCGGTCATCCAGCAGTTCTGGGATTTCATCCGCAGCGACAGCTACTTGAACAAGCACCAGGGCGAAATTGCCAAGCGCAACGGCACGCGCTCGGCATGGGTGAACCAGGTCGACCTGAGCTTCCGCCAGGAAATCCCGGGCATCTTCAAGGGCAACAAGGGCGAGTTGCGCCTGGACGTCTACAACTTCCTGAACCTGGTCAACAGCGACTGGGGTCAGACGCACTATGTGGGCTTCCCGTACACGCGTGACCTTGCCGACTATTCGGGTGTGAACGCCCAGGGCCAGTACGTCTATGACCTGCCGACCGACGAGAACGGCAACTACGAGCCGGAACAGAAGATCGTTTACGACGCCGGTCGCAACACCAAGACCAACGTGGTTTCGCGCTGGTCCGCGATGCTGACGGTGCGTTACAGCTTCTGATCCACTGAAGCTGCATCGTCTGGAGCCGGCACCCGCAAGGGCGCCGGCTTTTTTTATGCTTGACCCTTCACGTCAAGGCGCGGGAAGCTACACGGTCCGCCACGGCCCAGGCATCAAGCCGGACACCGTCAGCGGCAGGAGAAGGCAAGCATGAACGACACCCACGCCGGCCGTGCCGGCAAGCCCGCCACCGTCAGCGCGCGCATCTCGCCGGCGGGCGGACTGGACATCCTCTCGCGCAATGAAGTCGCCCGTCTGCGCGACGCCAGCGGCTCGGGCCTGCACGCCCTGTTGCGTCGCTGCGCCCTGGCCGTGCTCACTTCCGGCAACATCAGCGATGACCCGCGCACGATGTTCGAGCAGTATCCCGACTTCGACATCCAGGTGCTGCAGCAGGATCGCGGCATCAAGATCGAGCTCTCCCATGCACCCGCGCAGGCGTTCGTCGACGGACAGATCATCCGAGGCATCAACGAATTGCTGGTCGCGGTGGTGCGCGACATCGTCTACGTGTCGACGCAGCTGGAGCAGGGTGGTTTCGACCTGGACGACACCGTCGGCATCACCCATGCGGTGTTCGAGATCCTGCGCAACGCGCGCATCCTCAAGCCGCACATCGACCCCAACCTGGTCGTGTGCTGGGGCGGCCACTCGATCTCGCGCGACGAATACGAGTACACCAAATCGGTCGGCTACCAGATGGGCCTGCGCGGTCTGGACATCTGCACCGGCTGCGGCCCGGGCGCCATGAAGGGCCCGATGAAGGGCGCCACCATCGCCCACGCCAAGCAGCGGCGGCGCAACAACCGCTACATCGGCATCACCGAGCCGGGCATCATCGCGGCCGAGTCGCCCAACCCGATCGTCAACCAGCTCGTCATCATGCCGGACATCGAGAAGCGCCTGGAGGCCTTCGTCCGCATGGCGCACGGCATTGTGGTGTTTCCGGGCGGCGTGGGCACGGCGGAGGAGATCCTCTACCTGCTCGGCATCCTGCTGCATCCGTCGAACGCCGGCGTCCCGTTCCCGCTGATCTTCACCGGCCCGAAGCAATCCGCCGCCTACTTCGAGCAGATCGACCGCTTCCTCAAGCTCTCGCTGGGCGAGGAAGTGGCGCAGCACTACCAGATCATCGTTGACGATCCGGCCGCGGTGGCGCGCGCGATGGTCAAGGGCATCGACAAGGTGCGCAACCATCGCCTGGACACCAAGGACGCGTTCTTCTTCAACTGGGCGCTGGACATCCCGTTCGCCTTCCAACTGCCGTTCCGCCCGACCCACGAGGCGATGCGTGCATTGGCCCTGCATCGCGGCCGTCCGCGCCACGAGCTGGCCGCGGACCTGCGTCGCGCGTTCTCCGGCATCGTCGCCGGCAACGTGAAGGAAGAGGGTGTGCGCGCGATCGAGGAGAACGGCCCGTTCGACATCGACGGCGAGGCGGACATCATGCGGGCGCTGGACGCCCTGCTGCAGGCCTTCGTCGGTCAGCACCGCATGAAGCTCCCCGGCGGCTCGGCCTACGTGCCCTGCTACCGAGTGCGTGCGGAGGGTGCCGAGACAGCTCCGGCCGCTTGACAGCCCGCGCGGCGCTATTCAAACTACGCAGCTCGCCCCGCCCGAATAGCTCAGCTGGTTAGAGCACTTGACTGTTAATCAGGGGGTCGTTGGTTCGAGTCCAACTTCGGGCGCCATATTGAAAGGCCTTGCAGCGATGCAAGGCCTTTTCTTTGTCCGAATACGGAAATATCCAGACGCCCTGTAGCAGCGCACCTGTGCGCGACCGCCATGCATGGTGATTCCGGGAAATACCCGGTCAGGCGCAGGGGCACTCCGACAGAAGGCGTGCCGTCGCGCGCGGCCTTGTGTGACACAGACTGGTCGAAGGGAGCCGCCGGTCCGTCAGTCGCCAGATGCGTCAGACGACGGCGACGCCTGTTGCGCCAGCATGGTGAACAGCCGGTCCGATGGCGATCCCACGGCCACCATCAGGTCACTATCCGGGCTGCGCACCACGCAGGCCGAGACGCCTGCACTGTCCAGGTGGCGCTGCGCTGCAGCGAGCAAGGGCGCGGCATCCGGCGGCGGTGGCGGCGGTGATGGGCGACGATCCGGCGGTTCTCCGTAAGCCATGGCGCACCTCGGGAAGAAGTCCGCAGCGGTTGTTGCACCAGCGCCGTGAACAGCCGGTATAACCGCAGGGTGGGCATCAGCCCGCCGGCTTCGATGGTCGTCCTCGGCGGGCTGATGCCCGCCCTACGAACAGCTCCCGGCCCGCTCGCCCCGTGGCCGGCTACCACGCACCCGTCCCGAGTTCGACACCACCACTCCAAGCGGCTCCCCGCCGCCGCCCGGAGTGCAGAAGAGCAGGGTGAGGTTGCTTCCACTGGCGCTGCCATCGGAAAGGAACGTCACATGCCGGCGCGATTCGCTGCTCTGGATCACCAGCCGCGTGTGGTTGTCGCCCACGCGCAAGGGTGCGGCGTCCGGCTGGTTGTCATGGTTGCCATCGACGCCAACCAGCCAGCCACCGTCCCATCGGCTCTCGTCGCTGCAATGCACGCGGTCGCGGGTAGGGCAGAACAGTACCCGCGTGCGGCGCAATACCGCCTCGCCACGCGCATAGCCGAGCGCCTCGATGAAATCCATCTGCGCCGACTGCGTCCGCCCGCGACGGACCAGTCCGGCCAACGACGGGCTGGCGATACCGGCCAGAATGGCCAGGATCGCCACCACCATCACCTGCTCGACCAGCGTGACGCCGCGCGTACGGTGGCGCCCGCCTTGCTGCATCCCTGCCATGCCATCGCTCCCTGCGAGGAACGCGCATCATCCTTGGCGCCAGGCCGACCGGATAGCAGCCTGAACGCCGCCATCCCGTGCGCCTGTACTGACAGAGCCTGTCAGCAGGGCGCCTTTAAGATCGGCCCATCCGCCCGCATATCCGTCAGCCATGACCGACCGTTTCCAGCTCGTCTCCCCGTACAAGCCCTCCGGCGACCAGCCGCAAGCCATCGCGAAACTCAGCGAGGGCTTCGAAGCCGGCCTGGCCGCGCAGACGCTGCTGGGCGTCACCGGCTCGGGCAAGACCTACACGATCGCCAACGTGATCGAAAAGGTGCAGCGCCCGACCGTGATCCTGGCGCCGAACAAGACGCTGGCCGCGCAGCTCTACGGCGAGTTCAAGGAGTTTTTCCCCAACAACGCGGTGGAGTACTTCGTCAGCTATTACGACTACTACCAGCCCGAAGCCTACGTTGTCGCCTCGGACACCTTCATCGAGAAGGATTCCTCGATCAACGACCACATCGAGCAGATGCGCCTGGCCGCGACCAAGGCGCTGCTCTCGCGGCGCGACGCGATCATCGTGGCCACCGTTTCAGCCATCTACGGCCTGGGCGACCCGGAGGATTACCTCTCGCTGCGCCTGATCCTCTCCACCGGCGAGCGCATCGACCAGCGCAAGCTGATCCACCAGCTCACCGAATTGCAGTACACCCGCAACGAGATGGAACTGCGCCGCGGCACCTACCGCGTGCGCGGCGAGAACATCGACGTCTTTCCGGCCGAATCGGAAACCGAGGCGCTGCGCATCGAGCTGTTCGATGGCGACGTGGAAAGCCTGTCGCTGTTCGATCCGCTCACCGGTGAAACCATCCGCAAGGTCCAGCGCTACACCGTCTACCCGCGCACGCACTACGCGAGCACGCGCGAGAGCGTGCTCAACGCCATCGAGACGATCAAGGTCGAGCTCAAGGAACGGTTGGAGCAGCTCTACCGCGACAACAAGCTGGTCGAGGCGCAGCGGCTGGACCAGCGCACCCGCTTCGACATCGAAATGATGGCCGAGGTCGGTTTCTGCCAAGGCATCGAGAATTACTCGCGCCACATGACACGCCGCGGCCCCGGCGAGCCACCGCCGACCCTCTTCGACTACCTGCCGCCGGACGCGCTCTTGGTAGTCGACGAATCGCACGTCACCGTCCCGCAGCTCGGCGCCATGTACAAAGGCGACCGCTCGCGCAAGGAAACGCTGGTCGAATTCGGCTTCCGCCTGCCCTCGGCGATGGACAACCGCCCGCTGCGCTTCGAGGAGTGGGAAGAGCGTGCGCCGCGCACCATCTACGTCTCGGCCACCCCGCGCAACTACGAGCTGGAGAAGTCCGGCGATGCCGTGGTCGAGCTGGTGGTCCGCCCCACCGGCCTGGTCGACCCGGAAGTGGAAGTGCGCCCGGTGCGCACCCAGGTCGACGACCTGCTCGGCGAGGCCAAGAAGCGCATCGCCATGGGCGACCGCATCCTCGTCACCACGCTGACCAAGCGCATGGCCGAGAACCTCACCGAATACCTCTCCGAGCACGACGTGAAGGTGCGCTACCTGCACTCGGACATCGAGACGGTCGAGCGCACCGAGATCATCCGCGACCTGCGCCTGGGCGAGTTCGACGTGCTGGTCGGCATCAACCTGCTGCGCGAAGGCCTGGACATGCCCGAGGTCTCGCTGGTGGCGATCCTGGACGCCGACAAGGAAGGCTTCCTGCGCTCCACCGGCTCGCTGATCCAGACCATCGGCCGCGCCGCCCGCAACGTGCGCGGCAAGGCCATCCTCTATGCCGACCAGGTCACCCGTTCCATGCAGGCGGCGATGGACGAAACCAGCCGCCGCCGTGAAAAGCAGATCGCCTACAACGAAGCCAACGGCATCACCCCGCAGACCGTCGTGCGCCGCATTGCCGACATCATGGAAGGCGCCCGCGCCGAGCCATCCGGGCGCGGCAAGGGCAAGGCCGCCAAGGGCGCGCGGGGCAGGGCGGTCGCCGAAGGCGCCGGCGAATACGCCGGCCTGACGCCCGCCCAGGCCGCTGCCACGATGAAGAAGCTCGAGGCGCAGATGTACAAGCACGCGCAGAACCTGGAGTTCGAGGAAGCAGCGAAGCTGCGCGACCAGATCCACAAGCTGCGCGAGCAGGCCCTGCAGAGCTGACACGCTCTGCTCCCTCTCCCCTCCGGGGAGAGGGCTGGGGTGAGGGGCCGCCCTAGCCTCGAACCCACCTGCCCGAAAGGCTTGGCATCCCCACCCACCCTTGCTAAACTTCGCGGCTCTTGGGCGGTTAGCTCAGCGGTAGAGCACTACCTTGACATGGTAGGGGTCACAAGTTCGATCCTTGTACCGCCCACCAAGAGTTGAAACGAAAAGGCCGGCGCATTGCGCCGGCCTTTTTTGCGTTACTGCCTACGTCAATCGGGCTTGTTAAACGACTGGCACGCCTCTTAAAAGTATGTGAAGCTCGCGCAACGGAGCTGGGGGCATGATGCTAGAAACCGTTGACGGAATACGCTATGACGACGATGCGCGAGGTGGCGCAACCCTCCCCTCAATGATGGGTTGCCTCCGCGACGACGGCCAACCTGTTGACGTGTTCGTTAAATGCAGTTGGCAGCAATGCCCAGCCGGTGGACTGGCTCGAGAGGTCGTTGGCTGTCTTCTAGCTCAGCGCCTGGGCCTAGTGGTTGGGCAGCCAGTACTGGTACGGCTTCCTGAGGAATTGACTAGTACTGTGCGCCAGGTTGCTCCGCAGGCTGCCTATCGTATGCAACAGTCAGTCAAACCCGCCTTCGGGTCCGTTGCGCTGGGGTCTGGCTTCTTGCGGTGCGACGGAGTAGACCCGTCCAACAATTTACTTCGCCAAGCCGCAACAGAGATATGGGCGTTCGACCAGCTGATCCTGAACGTTGACAGGAATGCCAGGAAGCCCAACTGTCTGGTGAAGGGCGATGTTCTTGCGATAATTGATCACGAAAAAGCATTGCTGGTAGCGGGCGTAGGCGGTTTCCTCGCGCCAGCTCCTTGGCAGCGGAATTGGAAGTCAGATGATAAACATTTATTTCACACTGCAGCGATCGAGGGTACACGCGACTTAGATAGGCTGCATAAACGGTGGCGCGACATTGGCCCCGAAGAGATACGGAAGATCATCAGTAACGTGCCATTGAGTTGGGGCGTCTCTGAAGTAACCGCTGAGATGAGTGGGTATCTGGTTGATTTGCATCAAAACCTAGATGCGGCGTTTGATAATTTACAGAGGATGGCGGCATGAGCAGGAAGGGATACACGTACTCGATAATTCGGTATGTACACGACGTGTTCTCCGGCGAAGCTCTAAACGTTGGAGTGGTTCTTAGTTCGCCAGATGGTCAGATAGAGGTGCGTGTCCCTTCTTCCCTAGTTCGGGTAAAAAGCGCTTTTCCCGATGCCGACATAAACACGATACGTAACGCGCTTGAAAACCTCACGTTGCGCTTGGACGACGCCGCACCTACTGAGGATTTCAAGTCATTGCTAGAACGGGCTTTGCCGGAAGACGAGTGTAGTCTCCAGCTTTCAGAGCTTGGTGTGGGTTTGACGTCGAGTTTAAAGGACGCTGCTGAGCATCTTCTTGATAGGTTTGTACTGCGCTGTGATCGAGATTTTGAGCATGCGCAAGTGACCGAGAATAAGGAAGATAAGGTTAATTGGCATGCCACTAGCGTAAAGCAAATGACTAGTGCGAATGACGACTGGTATCATGCAGATCTACAAGTAATGTGAGCTGCCCATGACGCTACGACCAGAGCTACAAGAGGCAGTCAAGCGATTGTCCATATCTGACGTCACTCTTAAGGCGCTCAACGCGTCTATGAGCGACAATTTCGATCCCGACGTCTCCCTTGAGGGCGAGGAGCTGTCTTTACAGACAGTCTTTCCTACCTGTAAGTCAATCAGGCAATACGAAGGAGCCGATGATGAAGGCGGGAGACATCGAATAGTTTTCGAGATGTTTGCTGGATTGCGAGTTCTAGACCTGAAGGGCATGAATCCTCAGGAGCTGACGGCCGAAAGCCTAGCGGAGCTGGTGTGCGCGCGCGTGGAGTGTCATTTCTTCGTTAAATATGATTTTCAGGTCGATGCAGATAATCGACCATTGGATGAAGAGTGCCTCGCCCTTTTTGCCCAACACAATGTGCCGTTTAATGTGTGGCCCTATTGGCGAGAAATTGTTCAATCAGCTTGCGGTCGTATGGGCCTCCCGCGGATTGTTTTGCCACCCCATCGGCTACAAAAAAGCGCCACGGTAGCTGTCAGTAAAGGCTCGAGCAATTCGATCGGCCCGGCATCACAGCACGGTTGATAAAAAAAGGGGGCTGAGCTACCCCCGCTTTCTCGGACGGTCGAATTAAGCATCCTTAGCCACTCTCTCAAAGGCCTCGGAAACAAAGGTGCCAGGGACAATTCCCGCCCACAAAAGGCGTCGGAGGGAATTAAATTCCGCGCCTGTCGGGGCTTGAGCGGACTTGGCCTGTCCTGCCGGTGATCTGCGCCGAAAGGGCAGAACCAACAGAACCAACAACGAACAAACAACGGTGCCAGGGACAATTTCGCCTCACGACAGGGGCCGCCCCAACAAAGGGGACGGGAAAAGTTAAGTCAGTCGCACCTACGCGTTCCCACTTTCCGGGGGGCTCGGAATCAAGGCATCCGTGATTTGCGCAGGCGCCATCGCAGGCGCGTAGAACCATCCCTGCGCAAGGTCGCAGCCGATCTCTCCAAGCAGGGCGGTCTGGGGTTCGGTTTCCACGCCTTCGGCCACGACCGTCAGGTTCAGGGCGTGCGCCATGGCGACGATGGCGCCGATGACTTCGACGGCGGCCGGGTCTTCGGGCGCGCCTTCCAGGAAGCTCTTGTCGATCTTGACCACGGTGACGGGCAGGCGGCGCAGGTAAGCGAGCGAGGAGTAGCCGGTGCCGAAGTCGTCGATGGCGATGTGCACGCCCAGGGCCCTGATGGCCTCGAGCGTGGTGACCACCTCGGCTTCGGTCCCCACCAGTGCGCTTTCGGTGATCTCCAGTTCGAGCAGGTCGCCGGGCAACTGTGCGTGTGCGAGTGCGGATTCCACCGCCGCGACGAGCGGGCTGGTCAGTTGCCGGGCGGAAAGGTTGACGGCCATGCGCAGCGCCGATGCGCCCGCGGCCCGCCAGAGGGCCAGTTGTTCGCACGCGGTCCTCATCACCCACTCGCCCAGTTCTTCGATGAGACCGAGTTCTTCCGCGCACGGGATGAACTCGCATGGCGGTACCAGCTCGTCGCCCCGACGCCATCGCAGCAGGGCCTCCACGCCCTTGATCCTGCCGGTGCGCAGGCAGTGCTGCGGCTGGTAATGCAGTTCGAATTCGCCACGCTGCAATGCGTGGCGGATGGCTGCGCCCATGGTGACGAAGTGGCTGGCCTGGGCGCTCTGGCTGGCGCGGTAGAAGCTGATGGCGTTGCGCCCGTTCTGTTTGGCGCGTGACATCGCCGTGTCCGCGTTCTTCAGCAGCGCCACCCCGGTTTCCCCGTCGCCCGGGTACAGGCTCACGCCGACACTTGCGTTGAGGAACACCTCCTCGCCAGCGATGAACAGGCCGCGGGCAACCGCCTGCCGCGCCTGTTCGGCCAGGGCGGTGACCTGGCCGACGTCGACCGCGCGCAAGGTCAGCACGAAGTCGTCGCCGCCGAGCCGGGCCACGGTATCGCCGGGGTCGGCAAGTGCCTGGAGCCGGTCGGCCACCTGTTTCAGGAGTTCGTCCGCGAGCGGGTGGCCGAAGCGGTCGTTGATCCGCTTGAAGTTGTCCAGATCGATGAGCAGCACGGACAGCGCGATGCCCGGCTGGCCCAGGGCGTGGTTGATCCGGTCGAGCAGCAGGTGCCGGTTCGGAAGGCGGGTAAGCGGGTCGTAGTGGGTGAGGAACCGGAGATCGCGCGTGCGTTTCCTGACCGCTTGCCGCAACGAATAGACCCATGCCAGCAACAGGACACCGACCAGCGCAAGCGCCGATGCTGCCATCTTGAAGCGTTGTGCGTAACCGGTCAGGTCGACGCGTTGGCCCATCCATTTGTCGTGCAGTCGTTCGCGCTCCTGCGGGGTGATCCTCGCCATGCCGTCCTCAACCAGGGCGAGCGTCGCGGCGTCACCTTTGCGGACACCGCGGCGGAAGCGGTCGCTGTAGAAGTCGAACGCCTTGACGAAATCGTCCTGCGCGTGCAGCCGGTAGAGGTAGTACTCGGCCGGTGAGCGGTCCATGCAGAAGATGCGGATGTCGCCCCGGCGCGCGGCGTCGATGATTTCGCTGTAACCGGTGTACTCCCGCATGCTCGACGCGCCTGCCTGGCGCAGCCGTTCGACGCACGCGTCGCCGCGCTGGACGCCAACCACGAACCCCCTGAGGCCGGAAGCGTCGGCGATGCCGGTCAGATTGCGATCGGCATAGATACCTGTCTCCACCGTGGCGAAGGGACGCGTGAAATCCAGCGCGGCGGCGCGCTCGGGCGTGCGGAAGATCATGTCGATGACGTCGGCCCGGCCGGACTGCAGGCGTTGCTGGGCGTCGGCCCAGTTGGTCGCTGTCAGTTGCACTTTGATGCCGGTCTTGCGCTCCCAGAGCTTCCACTCGTCGACGGCATAGCCCTGTGGCTGGCCGTCGGGACCAATGAACAGGTAGGGCGGGTAATTGTTGTCGCCGACGACCCGTAGCGTCCGGGTGGCGGCAGCAGCGGCGAACGGCAGGCAAAGCGCCAGCAGGCAGGCTGCAAACGTGGGCAATTTCGTCACGCCGTCCCCTCGTCCCTGATCCGCAAACAGTTAACCCACGAATGGTCGTGGGTCAACATGGGCCTTCAGGTGGCGCGACGGAGGATCGAAACATCGGAAGGAACGGAAACGGGTTCAGGTCCACTTACGTCGGGAAACAGCTGCCGGCCACGAAACCGGCAAAGGCCTGAAAGTGCTCCCGGTAACTTCCACACGCGAAACGCATGTTCCTGGAGGCCGCCGTGGCACGGTGGTCACGGCGGACACACCCGTCTCGGTAGTGATACCAGCCTTCGGATGCGGCCGTCCCTTCGGCTACGTCCGTGGTGGCGCCGGTGCAAAACGGGGTTACAAAACGGGGTCAGGTTCACTTAGTGGGCGCCCTTTCGACGAATCGGGGGATGAAGCCGGCCGCAAGAAGGAAACGAAAGCCGGCAATCTTCCCCCTGCGCCTTTCCTCTCAACTCTCGGGATGAATTGTCTCGAGCTTTTCAAGGCAAGTCTGTTGGCTGAACCGCCTCTCCTTTTCCGGCATCTGTCGGATGCACTCGATGATGCTGGACACGAGCTGGATGCGGTTGCTCACCCGGCTTTCGTCACACAGGACTGCATACGTGGTTTGCCAGGACCCGCCAGCTTCGGTCAAAACACCCTCCAACTGGCATTGCGCACGCCGATACGCAACCCAGGCGCTGTAGTCTCCCTTGATGGCGGTAATCAAGCGCTCGTCCTCGAAGCCTTCGGTTTGGCTCTTCTCCACGAGCGCGACCAGGGCTTTCTGTAGCGTATCGAGGTGCTTCTGCGCGCGAGCCAGCCTTTGTCTCGCTGCGAGCCCTTCATGCATGGCGCTTCCCGTGGGCCAGCATTCAGGCCGGTCGGTGCATCCAGCGTCTTGGCCGGCCAGGCCCATGCTCGCAAGGGAGAGAGCTAGCGCAATCAGCACCTTAGGCATTGGACGACCTCTTCTCTCAAAAGAACGCCCTTGTTTACCAGTAAAGCTTGTCGTCGGGAGCAGTTGCCAGTGTTCGCCCATTGATCTCCCTGCGTGCGCGAGGTCGCACTGCGTTTCGTGAAGAAGGTAGCCAACGGGTAATCAATGGCGACGGGAAGCGAATGCAGAAGGGCGGCTAACGGTGTCAGGCTTACTTGCCCGCCGGATCCGCAGCTATTTGCCTGGGATAGGAAACCGGCGAGGAAGGTGTGAGGAGTGTCGATGAAACGAACCTGGACGATCATTGGTGTGGCCGATGTAGCTCGGAGCTTCCGTTGGTATCGCGCGCTCTTCGGGCAGCAGCAGGGTAAGCCGGCACACGACTACTTCGGGCAATTGCTCGATGACGACGGTGCCGTCCTGCTGTGCCTGCACAGGTGGGGCTCCCACGATCATCCGACGCTGCGCAGCGCAAAGCGGGCTGAGCCCGGCAACGGGCTTGTGCTGTTCTTCCGCGTGGACGATTTCGATCGGACGCTGCGCGACGCCAGGAAGCTCGTTGATCAGCTTGCCGACGAGCCACACCTCAACCCGGCCACCGGAACGCGGGAGTTTGCCCTGCGCGATCCGGACGGCTACTACGTGATGGTCAATTCGCTGACCTGAAAGGCATGGATTGGGCTCCGCTCCCCGCATCTGTGGGCAGTCCCGCCTTGGCTATCGCCCGGGGAAACAGATGTAGCCCTCGTGCAGCCCCTTTCCGGGTGGGCCACTCCGGCCGGACGCCTGCTCGGCTTTTCCCCGGTCGCTCAACTTGTCACCATGGGGCCTTGGCCGCTTTACAGGGTGGTGCGCATCGCATGGTGACCATGCCGATGGGGCCGGCTTTGGCGGTGAGTCCGGTGACTGGTGGAGATGGCATGGCCCTGCTCGATCGAGGCAACGAAGATCCGTTCGGTTTTGTGCCGGGCCAGGGCCCGATGGCGCGTGCCGTGCGGGCCTTCGACTGGGCGGCGACGCCGCTCGGGCCGGTGTCGGAATGGCCGCTTGAGCTGAAGACCGCCACGTCCGTGGTGATGGAGTCGGCCTTTCCCAGCGCGCTGACCTGGGGGCCGGAGCTGATCACCATCTACAACGATGCGTTCAGGCCGATCTTGGGGCGCAAGCCGGAGGCGCTGGGGCGGAGCTTTCGCGACATCTGGGCCGAGGCCTGGGACACCATCGGGCCGATCGCGCAGCGGGCGCTGGCCGGGGAGTCGACCTTCATCGAGGACTTCGAGCTGGAGATCGAGCGGTTCGGCCGGCCCGAGGTGGCGTGGTTCACCTTTTGCTACAGCCCGGTGCGGCTGGCCGACGGCACTGTCGGCGGCATGCTGGACACGGTGGTGGAGACGACGGCCACCGTGCGCGCCCGGCAAGCCGCAGAGCTGATGCGCCAGGAACTGGGCCACCGCCTGAAGAACACCCTGGCGATGGCCCAGTCGATCGCCTGGCATACGCTGCGCAAGTCCGCCGGGAGCGACGCCATGGAGGCCTTCCAGGCGCGTCTACTGTCCCTTTCGCGCGCCCACGAGCTGCTGTTGCAGCAGCAGCACGACAGCATGGATCTGGGCGAACTGGTCAGCGCGCTGTTGCCGCTGCACGGCAACCGTTTCGCGATCGATGGACCGACCGTCCACCTGAACGCGCAGATCGCGGTCGCGCTATCGCTGCTGCTGCACGAGCTGGCCACCAACGCCGCCAAGTACGGTGCACTGTCGTCCTCGTCGGGATACGTCGGGTTGTGCTGGCTGGTGGAGGACGACGAACTGCTGCTGCAGTGGCGCGAGCATGGCGGTCCGGCCGTGCAACCACCCGGCAGCACGGGGTTTGGCACTCGCCTGATGGACATGGGGCTGCCCGGTTCGGGCCGGGTCGAGCGGCGCTATCCCGGCACCGGCGTGGAGGTGGATCTTCGGGTGCCACTGCGCGAGCCGGGTTGGGAATAGGGCTCGAAAGGACAAGCCCACGACCGTCTGTTACATGGACGAACGGTCGATTTCCAGGCGGGGATGGGGCCCTTTCCCGGTCAAGAGCAGGCCGAGGCGGCAAGCCCGCGCGGGGTTGTCAGCGCTACTTTGCGGCTTCCTTCTGGCGTGCGACGAAATCGTCCGCCGGCTCCGGGCGGCCCAGGTGGTAGCCCTGGCCGTAATCGCAGCCCATCGACATCAGCAGGTCTTGAGTGGCCCGGTCTTCCACGCCTTCGGCGACCGTGGCCATGTCCATGTGGTGCGCCATCTGGATGATCGACTGCACCAGCTTGGCGGTGCGCGGGTCGTGGGCCACGTCGCATACCAGTGAGCGGTCGATCTTCAGTTCGGAGGCAGGGAAGCGGCGCAGGTAGGCGATCGATGCGTAGCCGGTGCCGAAGTCGTCGATGGCGATGCGGGCACCGCGATCGCGCATGCGCCGCATCGCCTGCGTGATCGCGTCCAGATCGTTCACCAGCGCCGTCTCGGTGATCTCGGCCACGACCACGCTGGGCGGCAGGCCCCAGATTTCCAGCAGGTCCATCAACTGTTCCACCAGGCCGGACTTGGCGAACACGCGCGGTGAAAAATTGATTGCGAAGGTGAGCGCTGGCGCGGCCCGCAGCTGGGCCGCGTGGCGCAGCGTGGCGCCGATGCTCCAGCGGGTCAGTGCCTGGATCAGGTCGCTCTTTTCGGCGAACCCGACGAAGCTGGACGGCGGGACCAGACCCTGCCGCGGGCTGGTCCAGCGCGCCAGCGATTCCACCCCGGCGATGGCGCCCCGCTGCAGGTCCCACACCGGCTGGAAATACGTGCTCAGCCGGTTGGCTTCGATTGCCTCGCGCAATTCCTCATAGACGATCTCGACCTGCGTTTCGCATGGCTCGTGAAGCAGGCACGAGTCGCCGCGGGCGTGGGCGGCGGCCAGCGCCAGCTCCGCCCGGCGGCACAACAGGTCCGGCGTGTCGGCGTGGTCGGGACAGAGCGCCACGCCCATTTCCGGACGACCCTGCAGGGGATAGGGCAGGTCGAGCAGCGGGCGCTCGAAGGTCTGCACCAGTCGCGCCGCCGCCAGCAGCACATGGTTGTGGCTGTGCAGCCTGGGAAGCACCAACGCAAAGCGGTCGTCGCCGGCACAGAACACGCGGTCGATCGGCCGCAGCGCGGCGCGGATGCGCTCCAGCGCGTGCTGGTATGCCTCTTCGCCGATCGCGTAGCCGAAGCGCAGGCTTACCTCGCGCAGGCCCTCCACGCGCAGCATCATGACCGCCGTGTGGCCGTCGGTGGCCGACTGCGGCAACCGGGCTTCGATGGCCTCGAAGATGTCAGCGCGGTTGAGCATCGCGCGCCAGGCTCATGTGGCCACGAACAGGTCGGAGGTGTCGATCGGGCAATCGCCCGGCGCCAGGCTGCGCACGATGTTGATCGCGCCGGATGTCTCGTGATTCATCAGGTCGATCACCTGGAAATCGTTGACGCGCTGCTTCTGCGGCGTGCTCAGCAGCACGACTCGCGGGCGAAGCCGGCGTGCCTGGTTCTGCGCCATGACGACGGCGATCTCGCCGCTGCTCAGCTCCACCAGCGATCCGGTGGGGTAGACGCCCATGCAGACCTGGAACTGCTCGACCAGCTCGTCCTGGAACAGCCGGTCGCGCTCGGCATAGATGTGGCGCAAGGCGGCGTGGCGCGAGATGGCGGCACGGAAGGGCCGTGGGCTGACCATCGCGTCGTAGGTATCGACGATGCCCAGCATGCGGCCGGGCAGCGGGATCTGCGAGCCCATCAGGCGCGCCGGGTAGCCGCAGCCGTCATAGCGCTCGTGGTGGTGGCGCACGATGTCGAGCACGTCCGGATCGACAATGCGCGAATCGGCAAGAATCGCGATGCCTTCGAGCACGTGCGAGCGCACCGTTTCCATGTCTTGCATCGACAGCGGGCCGGGATGCTCCAGCAGCTCGCGCGGCAGGCGTGCCTTGCCGACGTCCATCAACAGGCCGCCGGCGGCCATGCTGATGATGGTCTCCTCGGCGAAACCCATGTGCCGGCCGAACGCCGCGGCCAGCGCGCTGCAGCTGATGGCGTGCCGGTAGCTGTAACTGTCGTGGCCACGAAGGCCCTCGACCCAGAAGAACGCGTCGGCATTGCGCAGCACGCTGGCCACGAGCGGGCGTACCGCCCGTTCCACGTGTTCGGCGGACAGCTCGCGGCCGGAGGTGACGTCCTCGAAGATCCGGTCGAGCATCGCCGTGGCGTTGTCCAGGGCCTCCTGCGCATGCGGCAGCTCGGTGGCCATCGACACCGCGCTGGCGTAACGGGTCGATGCATTGAAGCGCTGGGTCGACACCTGCGAGCGGGTGAGCACCGACGCCTGCGTGGCCGGGTCGGTCACCAGCCGCCTGGCGTCGATGTAGACGCGCTCGCAGTACGCGCTCAACGCCTGGATGCTTTCCATGCTGGTCAGGGCGAGCCCCTGCAGCGGAAACGGGGTCTCTTCCCACGGCCGGTCGAGCCGGCACACGTACATGCCGACCTGCAGGTCGGACACGTCCATGCAACGTTCCTCCAGCTCATAGGTCATAAGGCATACCGCGCGTGGCTGGCGATCGACATGGTTCGGGAATACTGGCGGGCATCGAGGAAAACGACCCGGATGTGGCGTCATGGGTCGCACCCGTTGCATCGGCGTTGCTGCCGGTTTCTTTAGGGAGCGAACCCCGGCGAAAGGCCGGGTGGGGGGCGGTGGCAGGGGGTTCAGCGGGCCTTCTCCCCGACCGTGGCGGTCGGAGCCCGGGGTCGGTGAACTCCCGTTTCCGCGACCCAGTCCCTTGGAGAAGTCCAGTCAGCCGTAAAATGGCGGACCCTGCATCGCGTTGGCCTTCCTCCATGTCCTTGAACCGCCTCGTCCGCCTGTTCGCAGGCATCCTTTGCCTTGCCGTTTCGCTCCCGTCGATCGCGGACCAGGGCGCCCAGACCATCGGGCAGCAACGCGAGGGCGTGCTGTTCTGGAGCCAGGCGCAGCGCGAGGCGCGTTTCCCGCGGATGTACGAGATGTTCCCGAGCGACCGGGCCGCGCATGGCGCGCATGTCCACGCCCTGCCACAGGGGCGGCCGCTCTCGGTGGAAGGAAAGGACACGCCGGCCTGGCTCGCCGGCTACATGCGGCGTTACCACATCGCGGGCGTGATGGTGCTGCAGGATGGGAAGGTGCGCCTGCAGCGCTATGCGCAAGGCTTCGGCCCGCAGCAGCGCTGGACGTCGTTCTCGGTGGCCAAGTCGGTGACCTCGACCCTGCTCGGGATCGCCCTGCAACAGGGCCATATCCGCAGCATGGACGACACCCTGGGCACCTACATCCCGGAGCTGCGCGATAGCGCGTACGAGAACGTTACCGTGCAGCAGTTGCTGACGATGACCTCCGGCGTGCGCTGGAATGAGGATTACGCCGACGCCAGGTCCGACGTGGCGCAGATGTACCTTGGCGCCTGTGTCGATGGCCGCGCGCACGTGTTGTCGTACCTGGCCAGACTCCCGCGGCAATGGCCGGCCGGCACGCACTGGAACTACAACACCGCCGAGACCGACTTGCTCGGCATCCTGGTGCAGCGGGCCACGCACCGGTCGTTGGCCGCCTATCTCGCGCAGACGATCTGGCAGCCCTACGGCATGGCTGACGATGCGTACTGGATCAAGGACGAGTGCGATGGCAGCGATACGGGCGGCAGCGGCCTGTCCGCCACGCTGGCCGATTACGCGCGGCTGGGGCAGTTCATGCTTGGCGGCGGTCGCATCGACGGCAAGCCGGTGATCGCCAGCGCATGGCTGCAGGGCGCCGTGCGGCAGCAGACCGGTGTCGACGAGCCGGATCGCGGCTACGGCTATCTGTGGTGGACCGACACCGACGGCAGCTATGCGGCGATCGGCATCTTCGGCCAGATGGTGTACGTCGACCCTGCGCGCAAGCTGGTGATCGCCCAGGTCGCTGCGTGGCCGCAAGCCACCAGCAAGGCGCTGGTGGCGGCACGTCGCGCGTTTGTTGCCGACATCAAGCGTGCGGTGGATGGCGAACAGGTGCAGTCGGCGCCGTGATTCCGGCGGACGGCGCGGGGTGATCGTCGTCCGGCGCCTCGCGCTGGCCAGGCGGACGACGGGCTTACCGCACCAGGTTATTCAGGAACGTCCGCCTGAAACGGTTGGAGGGGTACTCGCCAGCGTCCTGGTAATGGGGATGCCGGGTTACCAGCAGCACCAGGTTGGCGGCGTCCTTCTCTTCGATGCCGTACGCGCCGGTGCGCAAGGCCTTGGCCGCAATGCGTTTGGCTTCGCGGTAGATGCCGCTGCCGTTCTTGGTGTTTTCGCTCAACGGCACGGGAATGTCGGGCGTGGCGCGGGCATCGCCCAGGGTGCGGGTCAGGAAGAAGGCTTGCGCAAGGTACGCGACCGCCTCGTCCTCGAAGCCGGAATGCGTGCCGATGGCGCGCATGTCCAGGATCGCGTGCGTGCATTCGTGCAGGATCAGGCCCTGGTCGTGCGTCGAGGAGAAATTGGCCGTCGGTGCGATTTCCAGCCGGTCCTGATCCTGTCGATACGACGCGGCCGCGTCCTTGTTCACCGCCGAGCCGATCTTGATGTCGCCGCGGGCGACGGCGTCGGCGACATCCGTGCGATAGGCGCCTGGCCAGATCTTGTACCCGCGAAACTTGAAGTTCACTGCGGTGATGGCGGCGTTTCCCTTGAGAAACCGCACCACTTGATCGCGTGTATTCATGGCTGTCCCCGCTTGTCCTCCACAAGGCACGCATGGGATCGCGAACGGCGGGGTGGAAGCTTGATGCCCGCCTCAAGAACTCTTACGAAGTCTTATGTGAGGCGTGGCAAGGGCCCGGACGGCGCCATGGCGCCGGAGGACGCCCCAGGCGGACCTCGTTCGTGTGACGCCCGTTCGGGCGCGAGGAAGTCCATACGGGCACGCACGTGGCCCGGCACCTGGTCATTTGGGCATACTTCGCGCCGGCCAAGAGGGCCGGATCGAGGGAATGACACGATGAGGAAGATCATGACGGCCGCGCTGCTGGCCTTCGGCATGCTGCAGGCGGCACAGGCCGCCGATGCCGTGCATGTGCAGCGGCCGGTGCCTTTCAACGAGGACGCCGACGTGCCGGGCGCCGTCAAGCGCGAATGCAAGCTGGACGAGCAACTTTCGGATTTCGTGGCGCAGTACGCGCGCGAGAAGGGGATGACCGTCGACTTCGCCCCGCAGGTCACCGCGACCTCGCCGGGCCAGTCGCTGGTCATGGAGATCACCGACGTCGTGTCCGAAGGCAACGCGTTCCTGGGCCACCACAAGTCGGTGACGGTCAAGGGCAAGCTTTACCGCGACGGCAAGCTCGCCGGCAGCTTCAAGGGGCGGCGCAATTCGATGGGCGGCGCGTTCGGCGGGTTCAAGGGTTCATGCTCGGTGCTCGGCCGTTCGGTCAAGGCGCTGGGTGAGGACATTGCCGGCTGGCTGGCCGCGCCGCGCGAGGACGCCCTGCTGGGCGATCTGGAGTAAGAAAGGCGAGTGGCAACCGGAGGGGCGTGCATGACCACCTCGCCGGTTGCCTGCCCGAGGCCCTCCGTTGGCGCGGAGGCCCCGGGCGACGCGGGCCGGCGCGCCGGTTCGCAGCGTGAACCCCTGTCTGCTTCCAGGAGAGTGCCATGACCACGTCGTCCAGCACGATCGCGCTTGCCGGCTTCATCACCTGGACCTTGTTGCTGCTTGTGCTCATGGAGGTCATCCGCTCGCAGCTCGTGCTGCGGGGCAAGGTGCGCGCCGACCGGTTCACTCCCGACAACGCAGGCCTGTCGCCTTTCATGCAACGGCTGGCCAGGGCGCATGCCAACGGCGTCGAAGGCCTGCCGGTCTTCGGTGGCCTGCTGCTCGTGGCCATCGCTACCGGGCGTTCGGCCATCACCGACCCGCTGGCCTACCTTTTTCTCGGCGCGCGCATCTTCCAGTCGCTCGTGCACCTGGTATCGGTCGGCCCCGTGGCCGTGACGATCCGCTTCAGCGCCTTCGCCGTGCAGATGGGGATCGGCCTGTACTGGGCGATTGCGCTGCTGGTGTCCCTTCGATAGCGCGCGTCACGGGTGGCGCTGCGCCCGTTTCACCGCTGCCGGTTTCGGCGCGCGTCACCTGGGAGCGCGCATCTGCCGCCCATGACCTGCGAGGTCATTGCCCGGCACCGTCGCGGCGGGCAGGTTGGTGCTCCCGACCCTGCAAGGAATCGTGCGCCGTGCGTTTTTCCCTTCGTATGACCTTTCTGTTCGCGCTGCTGGCCGCGTGCTGTCCGGCCACGTTCGCGTCGCCGGCATCGCCGCCTGCCGCGCTCGCCATGCTGGACCATGTGCTGCTCTGGGGCCGAAGCATCGACCAGGTCACCTCCGTGATGACGGCACGGCTCGGATTCCAGGTGGTGCCGGGACGAAACCCCACGGGCGTGGCCAACCGCTACATCCGCATGGCGGACGGGAGCTATATCGAGTTGCTGGGGATCACGCGCTCCGATGCGGCCATGGACCCGGGAATGCTTGCCGACCAGGCGTCGCTTCACGGCGGGGCAGGGGCGAGGACGTTCGGGTTGCGCACGCATGCGCTCGAACTGCGACGCGAGCAACTGGCCGCTGGAGGCTTTGCGCCAACGGACGTGTTCTCGGCATCGGCGGACGATCCCGACGGTGATGGCCCGGGCGCTCCGCCGCGCTGGCGGCTGTTCGCGTTCCAGCGCGACCCGCTGTCGAGCCATCTGTTCTTCATCGATTACGCGGTGCTGCGCGCGACGCCGGCCCGGGAGGCCGATACGCAGGTGGCGCGCCGGCACCCCAACGGCGCGCAAGCGGTGACCGCGTTCTGGCTGCTGTCGGCCGATGCGGGCGCCGACCGGGATCGACTGGCGCGGATGGGCTTCGCCGGCGCCACGCCGATCCGCTTCCCGCAGCTGGCTGCGCGCGGATACTGCATCCCGGTTGATGGCAAGCGCCTGTTGGCGCTGCAGCCGGACGGCGAGGGCATCGCCGCGGACGCCCTGCGGACCGGCGGGTCGCAGGTGATTGGCGTGGACGTGTCCGTGATGGATGTGGACCTGGCACGTCGCCGGGTGGCGCGCGGCTACGAAACCGACGTGGCGGCCTACGACGGCCTTTTCGGGCGATCGTTCCTGGCGCCGTCCAGAGAGGACCTGGGCATGCTGGTCGAATTCCATGCGGCACAGACGCGCAATGGCGCGCCGGTCTGCCCCGTCGGCGGAAGCTGACGCGTGTCCACAGGGCGGCACGCCGACGGGTTTTGCCCAGCCGGTCGATGCATGGAACGAGGCGCCCGGGTGGGCGCCTCGTTCTTCAGGTCAATGCGTCCAGCCGAGGCTGTCGGGCGAACCGTCGGGATGGGCGCGCCAGCGCACGTGGTTCTGACCGTTGGGGCAGCCGACGCCCTGGTTCTCGGTCGCCACCGCACCGTTGGAGGTGGTCAGCGCCGCCTGGTAGCAGCTTCCCAGGCTGTCGTCGAAGAGGTATTGCGCCTGGCTCTGCCAGTTGCTGTCCTGATGCGTGAGCAGGTCGCGCGCGTGGCTGGAGGAGAAGTCCTCGCGCACGCGGCTGGTGTAGGGCGCGAAGCCGTTGCGGATGTGCACCGTATCGAGGTTCCAGTGCTGGTCGACGCTGGCGCTTTCGAGCGTCGGCAGGGCCTCGGGGGCGTCACCCACCTCGACGTGACCGGCGGCGTCCCAGAGCACTTCGAGCGGGTATGAGGCGGTCAGCGTCATGTCGTCCAGCACGGTACCTGCGCGCGTGCGCACGCTGTGCTGCTGCGTCTGGCTCTCCAGCCACAGGTGCTGCCGGTAGTGCCGGTATTCCGGATATTGCAGGCCGTCGAAGTAGAACTCCTGGCGGTTGAGGAAGTGGCTGGTCTGGTGGACGCTCAGGTCGACGCGCCCGCGCGACGTGTTCATGTAGCCCTCGATCGTGTAGTCGCGATCCAGGCTGGTCGAGACGGTCGCCGTTCCGGTGTCGGCATTCCTGTTGATGGTGTCGTCGATGAGCGGATAGGCCGGTGTATTGAGGGTGTTGCGCGTCACCAGGCCGCTGACCATCGTGGTGCCCTTGTCGAGGTAGACGAACAGAGTGGCGTCCGCCGGCCGGCTGAGCTCGATGCGATGCCGGCCCGCAGCGTCGAGCCTTGGCGAGAACGGGGTCAGGTCCAGGCGGTAGGGAATGTGGTTGATCATCTGGGGCGGCTGCGCCGGCGCGTTGATCGTGTGTCCGAAATACCAGCTCAGGTTCGCCGACAGCACGGGGAACACCGGAACGATGCCGGCCGCGCTGCCGTCCACCCGGACGAGCATTTCCGCGAAGCTGCCGCCGTCACAGCCTTCCCAGGGGGAGCTGATGCCGGTCTTTACTTCGGCGCCCATCGCCAGCGAGGAGATGAAGGGCAGGCCCGAGTTGTGGGCCTCCTGGTCGGTAACGCAAGTGAACCACCAGGGTTGTTCGTTGTAGACGTCCAGATAGGCGCGGTCGATGTTGCGTGGAAGCGTGGGCAGGGTGTCCGGCGCAGGCGGGATGCGATAGAGCGCATCGGGTGTTTTCGGCGCGGGATGCGACGAGGTGGCGCGATAGAACAGCAGTTGCGCGCCCAGGCTCACCTCGTCCGCGGTGGGCACGTCGTTGTACCAGATGTCCTGGTCCGGGCCGATGATCACCTGTCCGTTGTGCGCCTCTTCCAGCAGCACAGTGAAATCGGTCAGGTCACGCTCGACTTCCCAGCTCGAGGTGGCCGCCGACTTGGGAAGCGTCGCCTCGTAAATGGTGAAGCCCCCGAGGCGCAGGTCCGCCTTGGTCGAACTCTCCCCGCCGCGCTCGGTGACGTTCACTTTCAACACCACCTTCGCCCACGGTCCCCGGCAGCCGGGAGGCGGCATGTAGGTGTAGTGGGTGGAGTTGGTTTCGTCCTGAATGAGGTTCACGACGCACGGTTCGCCCGCGGGAACGGGAAGGTGGGGCTCGACCGTGACGGCGTTCGTCGAGCCCACCTGCTGCGGGGCGAGCGTGGTCGGGCTTGCCGGGGAGGCGGGCGTGGCGGTAACGGGGAGCAGCGAGGCGGCGACCAGGCCGCAAGCGACTGTCAGGTTTTTCATGATGAATTCTCCCTGAACCCCTGCGGCGCGGGATGTTAGGAGGGCGTTTGTCACGGGTGCGCATAACAACGTCCGGTCTGCTTGCGAAAGTTCTTGCGGCGTCCGGGTTTGAGCCGCGGCTGCCCGATGAAGGCAGGTAAAGGCGGAGATTCGACCGGTTCATGGGGTGCCGCGTGCTGCGTTCCGAAGCGCTCTCTGCGGTCTTTTCGCATGTCGCAATTTCCTGAGGAGCGGTGTTCCTCTTTTTTTGCCCGCGTCTGTGCCGGATCGCAAAGCCAGCGCTACGGCGGGCCAATCGCATCGCTCTCGGAGAACACTCATGAAACGTCGAATCGACCCGATCCTGACCGGCTTCATTGGCGCGGCATTGCTCGCCATGGCGTCGGCGGCCGCGGCGGCAGCACCGCAATCGGAGCAGGACGCAGCATGGAATTTCATGCACCACCGTGCGGGTCCGCTGGTGCAGGCGGTACGTGACGCCACCGCGCGATACCGTGACGTCTCGCAAGCCGAAGCCGACGGCTATACCCCGGTGCTCGGCTGCGTCAGCGGCCCGGACATGGGCGCGATGGGTCTGCATTACCTCAAGGCCAGCCTGCTCGGCGACGGCATGGTGGACGTCGCACATCCGGAGTTGCTGGTCTATGAGCCGCTACACGGTGGCGGGGCGCGACTGGTCGCCGTCGAATACCTGGCGCTCGCCGACGTATGGGACGGCGCGCATGCGGATGGATCGCCGCCGTTGCTGATGGGCCAGTTGTTCGACCACACCGACATGCCCAACCGCTTCCGCCTGCCGGCGCACTACAGCCTCCACGTGTGGGCGTGGAAGTACAACCCGGCGGGGGTGTTCTCGATGTGGAACCCGCGCGTCTCGTGCTCGGCATTCACAGGGACCTGAACGCTCCGCATCGTCAGGTGGCCACCGAAAAGAGGCGCCCTGGCGGGCGCCTCGTGGGGGCGGAATCAGTGCGTCCAGCCGAGGCTGTCAGGCGAGCCGTCGGAATGGGCATGCCAGCGCACGTGGTTGTGGTCGCCGCAACCGACGCCGCGCGCCTGTGTCGCCACCGCGCCATCGAGCGCCGTCATGGCCGACTGGTAGCAGCTTCCCTGGCTGTCGGTGAAGCGGTATTGCGCCTGGCTCTGCCAGTTGCTGTCCTGCTGATGGAGGATGTCGTGGGTACGGCTGGAGTTGAAGCTCTCCCGTACGCGGCTGGTGTAGGTGCCGAAGCCGTGGTGCTGGTACGTCGCATCCAGGTTGCGCTGCTGCGCGACAGTGGCGCTTCCCTTCGATGGCTGGACCAACATCACCTCGTCCTCGAAGACGTACCCGTCCATGTCGTACAGAAGGTCGAGCGGGTACGAGGCGGTGAGGACATCGTCATCCAGCACGCTGTTCCCTCGCAGCCGGCGGCTGTGCTGCTGGGTTGAACTGTCGATCCACAGGTGCTGGCGGTAATGCCGGTAGTTGGGAAAGACCAGCCCGTCCACGAAAAACTGCTGCGTGTTGCTGAAGTGGCTGGTCTGGTGGACGGAGGAATCTACGCGCCCGTGCGAGGTCATCACGAAACCTTTTATGCGGAAGTCCCGATCCAGCCGGGTAGTGACGTCGCCCGAGCGCACGTCGTCGTTTGTCTGCAGTCCATCGACCACGGTTGGGGCGCTGGCGGAACCGGCCAGCGTATTGAGCGTCACTGCGCCGCTGACGTGGTTGGACCCCTTGTCCTGGTAAAGCAGCAGGTACGCATTTGCCGGTCGACTCAGCGAGATGGAGTGTTCTCCCGCTTCGTTGAGGATGGCCGCAAAGGGCGTCAGGTCGACGCGGTAGGGCGTGTAGGCGAGCATCTGGGGCGGCTGCTCGGGTGCATTCGCGGTGTTGGCGTAATAGAAGTTCAGATCAGCCGATAGCAGCGGGAACACAGGCGCGACACCGGCGGGCGTGCCGTCGATGCTTACTTCGATCTGCGCGAAGCTGCCGCCGCCACAGCCCTGGCCGGGAACGGATATGCCGGACTTCGTTTCGCCGCCCATTGCCAGGGGACTCCAGAACGGCGACTGGGGGTACAGCTCCTGGTCCGGCACGCAGGTGTACCAGCGCGCTTCCTGGTTGTAGATGTCCAGGTAAGCGCGAACGATGTTGTGCGGAAGCGTGACTTGTCCATCCTGCGGAATGACCCGGAATACGGCATCGGGCACCTTCTGCGCCGGCGTGGCGACCGAGGCGCGATAGAAATACACGCGCGCGCTCAGCGTCGCCGAGGCGTTCTGACTGTTGCCCGGCCACATGTCCGTCTCCGGGATGAGGGCGAACTGGCCCTTGTGTGCCTCGGCCAGCAGGGCTGAAAGGTCGGTGATGTCGCGCTCGCCTTGCCAGGTCGGATGCGTACCCAGCTTGGTCATCGATCCCTCGAACAGGTCGACGCCGCCAAGACGCACGTACACCTTGGAAGAATCGTAGTAAGGACCGGTGCCGCTTTCGGTGACGTCCACCTTGAGCACGACCTTGGCCCACGGACCCTGGCAACCGGGCGGCGGAGTGTAGTTGTACCTGACCTGCCCGACGATCGGGGTCGAGTCGATGGCTTCGCCGACCGGCTGGTCCTGAAAAAGCGTCACGATGCACGGATCACCGGCGGCGGACGGTACGTGCGGCATGACGGTGGCCATCGTGCTGCCGACGATGGGAGGCTCGAACGTCGGTTCCTGGGCCGCGGATGCCGCAACAGGAACGATCAATAGCGCCGCCATGCGGCGCGCCAGCGCTGCGAGTTTCATAGGGAATGCTCCATGAGCCCCTGCGATCGCAGACGTTAGATTTTCGTTCGTCACGGCGGCGCATAACACGGCGCCGTCTGCTTGAAGAAACCCGTGATTTTTGCGGACGCTCTGCGCGGCCGGGCGGCCGATTGCACCGGCGGGTGCGACAGGCCCGATGGTTCTCGTCGCGTGCGGCTACCAGATCAGGTCGTCAGGCACAGGGAATTGCTGATAGTAGGCATCGTCGTCGCCAGCGGTGGGCGCCGCCTCCGTGCGGCCGTGGTCGAGCACGATCAGGGTCGGATCACGTTCGTGGATCCTGTCGGCCGCGGCTCGCGGGACCAGTTCGTAGCCGTCGCCATGCCGCACGATCACGAGCGCGCCACTGGCCAGTTGCGCGCGAAGCCGCGGGTCGACCCGTACGCTGGTGATGTGGTCGCCGTCGGTAAAGCGGTAAGTGATGTCACCGCCGCGCTCCACCTTGTGCGTATCGATCAGCTGCCGCGCCTGGGCGCGCTGTTCGGCGGCGCGCGCCTGGGCGTTGCGCTCGGCCGCGAGCGCGCGGTCGCGCTCGGCGCGTTCCGCCTGCAGCCGTTGCGCCTCGACCTGCTCGGGACTCGGTGCGGCCGGCGCTTTTCCCTGCCGCTGCTTCGATTGCTCGCGCGCTACCTGGTTGACCTTGGACTTGTTGACCAGGCCGGCTTTCAGCAACTGTTCCTGCAGGGGATTGCGCATGGGGAGGGCGGTGCGGCTTGTCGGGGTCCGGATTGTAGCCCCCTTGGGGGCCGCGACCTCGGGCGCGACCGGGTCATCGCGGTCGCTGTGCTAACGGGCTCCCATGAAACATCCCCTGACACCCGATGGGCGTTACCTGGTGGTTCGTGGCCGGCTGTGGCGGGCGGCCAACCCCGCGCTGGCGCCCGAGGTGCGGGCGGCATGGGTCCGTCGCCTCATGGCCGCGCGCCGTGCGGTGGGTGAGGCGCGGCGATCGCAGGATGGCGAAGCGCTTGCGCGGGCGGGGAGGGCGGTCGACGAAGCCAAGGTGGCTCTCGGCGAGCGGGGGCCCGTGTGGTGGAGCGACGGGGCGCCCGACCTCAATCGCCACCTGGTGAAGAACACCCCCTACGCGACGTGGTTCGCAAGCAGAAAGCGGAAGTCCGGTTGAGAGCCAGGAACGGGCGCTGCCGGTGTCAGGTGGCCGCGGGTCGCTCCTGTCCTCGGCGCAAGACGGCGTTGAGCCCGAGTCAGCCACAGACGCTGCTTTTTGCCTGCATGATGCGCAGCTCCGACTGTCAAGGAACGCGACATGCCTGCCAACCACACGGTCGCACATCCCCCGCTTGGCCTGTTGCTGCGCGAGTGGCGCGCGGCGCGCCGGCTCAGCCAGCTCGACCTGGCGCTGGCGGCGGACGTGTCGGCGCGCCACCTGAGCTGCATCGAGACCGGCAAGGCCCGGCCGGGCAGGGAGGCGCTCGCGCGCGTGGCGACGGTGCTCGACATGCCGCTGCGCGAGCGCAATGCGTTGTGGCTGGCGGCCGGCTATGCGCCCGAGTGTCCCGAGCACGCGCTGGCGACTCCCGCGCTGGAGCGGATGCGCCAGGCGGTGGAGCTGATCCTGGCGCACCAGGAGCCGTATCCGGCCTTCGTGCTCGACCGGCAATGGAACGTGCTGATGGCGAACGACGCGGCGATGCGCGTCAACCACCTGCTGATGGACGGCCGCGAAAGCCGCCACGCCAACCTGTTGCACCAAGTGTTCGATCCGGCCGACTTCCGCGGCGTGATTGTCAACTGGCCCGAGGTGGCGGAGAAATTCCTGCACCACCTGCATGCGCAGATCGCCGCCGCACCCACCGACCCGCTGCCGCGTCAGTTGCTCGACAGTGTGTCGTTTTATCCGGACGTGCCGGCGCTCGGCAGGGTGCATGCCGGCGGGCCGCTCGATCCGGTGCTTACGCTCGTCTTCCGCCACCGCGAAGGGGAGTTGCGGTTCTTCGAGACCATCACCACCTTCTCGATGCCGCGCGACGTGACGCTGGAAGAACTGCGGGTCGAGTGCGCGTTTCCTGCCGATGAATACACCGCGCAGGTATGCCGGCGCCTGGCGGTTGGAGGCCAGCGTCCGGCGCCATGACCTCCCAGGTCATTGCCGCGTCCGGCGCATCGCCGCACGCTGCCGATTCCCCTTTGCTGGAACGGCATCATGCGCAGTCGCCCAAGGTTCGTCTTCTTCATCCCGGCCGCCATCGCCACGGCGGCTCTGTTGGCCTGTGGCCCCGTTGCCGGGCGGGCATCGCCGGGTGCGCCGGCGCAAACCCACGAGGCGTCGTCGGCCGCCGCGCCGGTGCCGCAGGAAAGCCTCGGTCCCGAGCTGGCGCGACTGAACGCCCTGGCGGGTCGTTGGGATGTGCGGCAATCGATGTGGTCCGATCCCGCCAGACCGCCGGCGGTCGACCGCGGCGAGGCCATCCTCACGCCAGTGCTGGGTGGCCGGCACCTGCGCCAGGATCTGCGTATCGACTCGCCGAAGGGCACATTCCGCGGCCTGGGCTACCTCGGCTACGACCAGGCCACGCACCAGTACGAAAGCCTCTGGATGGACGTCAATTTCACCGGGATGATCCGGGCTCGCGGGACGTACGATCCCGCGCACCGGACCTATGAACTGACGGGCGCCGTGCCCGATCCGAACCATGCCGGTGCGACCCTCCGGCTGCGCGAAGTCATGCACGTGCAGGACGCCGACCACTTCACCTACGAGTACTACGAGCCGCACGGTGGACGGCAGATGCTGGCCGTGCGGCTGGAGTACACGCGCAGGAGATGAGAAGGGTGTGTAACGTCAGTCGTTCGCCCGGCGGAGCGGCCATCCGCGAGGCGAGCCGGGACGTGCCGCTGAGGCTGAAGCGCACCGTGCGCGATGCGTGTTGTTCTGGCGGCTGTCCAGGCTGCGACCGGCGCCGCAGGCGCAGGCGGGCCAGCGCAGGTCGGGTGACCCGTCGCTGGAATCCTGCTGGTGAGCAGCAGCGTGGTGCGCGTCGCCGCGAATGGGGCCGTCGCGCGCCTGGCTCAGTGCTTCAGTGCGCGCTCGACGTCATCGGCCATGACGCCCACGCGCTTGACCGCGTCGCGCAGTTCGTCCTCGCTCACACCCCATCTGTTGGCCCAGTAGCGGGCTTCGTAGTCCTCGTTCACGTTGACGCGGGTGCGGTCGGCGGGGCCGCGGTTGTTCAGGTCGTCGCTCATGGCAGGCTCCCGTTGGGCTGTCCTGCGGCTGGTTGTGGCATCAGCGCGGTGAAAGGGCAGTGGAACCGGTGTGCTCGCCTGTTTTCCTCTTTTCGCCGCGCACTGCGGCTTCACTTGCCGATGCATCGGCCGGACTAAGCTGCCGGCACCGCGGGTACGCCGCTTACCGGAGGTGTGTCATGGCAACGAAGTCGATTCGCTGGGTGATGGCAGGTGTGGTCGCGCTCGCCTTGCCGCTGGCGGCGCTTGCGCATCCGGGGACCGCTGCGACCAAGGAGGCCAGCACCGCCGCTGCGCATGCGGGCATGGCGCTGGGCGCGGCGGACCTGAAGATGGCGCACGCGCATCTGCAGCACGTGGTCAATTGCCTGGTCGGCCCGTCCGGCGAGGGCTACGACCCGCAGGCGGAAAACCCCTGCAAGGGGATGGGCCAGGGTGCCATCGTCGACGCCAAGGCCGATGCGGCGCGCCAGTCGCGGTTGCAGGAAGCGGCGATGGAGGCCAGGAAGGGAGTGAACGCCGCAACGGTGGACGAGGCCCACGCGAGCGCGCAGAAGGTGATGTCCAGCCTGCAGGCGGAGCAAGGGCCCGCGACCTGATCCTCGCGCGTCCCTTGGCGTCGGCGATGTTCCATCGCGGTGCCGCTGTCTGGCAGAGGCTGCAACGGTACGTTCAGGGACTGGCCAGAAGCCCCGGGGCGGCATCACCGTGGCGGATGCTGCCCCGGAGCGGACGTCTTTACGGCTGGAACCACGCGCCGGCTTCGGCGGTTCCCGTGGTCACGGTCCGGGCGCTGCCGGTTGGCAGGTAGACGATCTGCAGGAACCGGTCATTGGCGATCTTGTCGACCAGGATGTGCTTGCCGTCGCTGGACCAGTCGGCGAAGCGGTACTGCGCATTCGGGCCGGGATCGGCCATCGCCGGGCGCACGTTGGCGCCGTCGGCGCGCATCACCAGCACATGTCCGTCGCGGAGGAAGGCGATCTTCCTGCCGTCCTTCGAATAGCGCGGCATGGTTCCGGCGGGCAGCGTCGTTTGCGCGCCGGTGGAAAGATCGATCTGCCGCATCGGTACGCGGTCGCCGTACTCGTCGGCATACACCGCGTGCGTGCCGTCGGGCGTGATCGTGACGTACTGCTCATCACCGCCGCCACCGCCGTCCGGATCGCCCCAGATCTGCTCGGTGAGCTTCTTCACCGCGCCGGTGGTGAGGTTGACCCGGAAGATGCGCGAGAACCACTGCGGATCGAGCCCTGGACCGTAGTCGCCAACTTCGACCAGGACGCTCTTGCCGCTGGGCGTCCATTGCGGCGTGGACATGATGTTGTAGCCACGATGGTAAGGCTCGCGCGAGGGGCAGAACACGATCCGCTGCCCGGTGCCATCGGCATGGACGGCGCCCAGGCAGTTGGTGCCGCTGTCGTTGGTGATGTAGGCGATGGTCCCGTTTGGCCCCCAGGCCGCCTGCGTGTGCTTGCCCGACCCGGTAGTGATCTGCAGCGGAGAGCCGCCCTGCCGGTTGACCACGAACAACTGCCAATCCGTGCCGGGCGACTGCTCGGCCCGCTCGTACACGATGCTGCCACCACCCGGCGACCAGCGACCGGCACCGTAGTCGACATGGAAGGTCATCGGCGTCAGCTGCACCACGTTGTCGCCGGACGGCTTGACCCTGTACAGGATCGTGTCGCTCGACGAATCCACGGCGCGATGGTTGGTCCGCGTGAACAGGATCGATGCATGCGTCTGGGCGGAAGCCATCGGTGCCACCAGAGCTGCGGCGGCGAAGACGAGAAGCGGAAGACTCGCGTTGTTTTTCATGGAATGCTCCGGGGTTCTCGAAGCGCGCGGCAACACCGCGAGAACGACGATTCGTTTCCGCGGCGCGGGCGGGCGCAGGCCCGGTGGACGGGCGGGCTCACCCGTGGCGACGGAAGCCGCGGGCGGGGCGCAACTGGGCGTCCCGGGTTCGGTATCGCATAGGCTCGCCGGCTCGTCGGGCGAGTGGTCGGAGGCGTGTCGGCGCAGGAAGAACGCCACGGCAGCAGGCACGTGAGCGCTGGAGCCACACGACTCCTGCATGAATCCCTATGCGCGAATGTTGGATTTTCGTTTGTCAGGGTGGCGCATAACACCGTCCGGCCCGCTCGACGAAAGTTCTTGCGGTCATCCCGCGCTTTCGGGCAACGGCGCGTCACCTCAACTGCGACGGTTGGGCCCGCCGATACGCGCGCTTCAGCGCCTGCCCTTGGCCTCGAGCATCGCCTTGAGGTCGGCGAAAGGGTTGCCGGTGGCGGGAGCCTGTTCGGCGGACTCGTAGCCCGCGCCGCGCACGTGGTCGATGTAGCGGGAATGCTCGTTGTCGTGGCAGTACACGCACAACAGCTCCCAGTTGCTGCCGTCGGGCGGGTTGAAGTCGTGGTCGTGGTTGCGGTGGTGCACCGTCAGCTCGCGCAGGTTGGTGCGGGTGAACTCGCGCCCGCAGCGGCCGCACACCCACGGATACATCTTCAGCGCGCGCTCGCGGTAGCCCAGTTCGCGCTGCTCGGCGGCGCGGCGGGCTTCGGCGACGACGCGGTCGAGCTTGGCGGAGTCGGGTGTGCGTTGGCTCATGGCGAGGGCCCCTGGATGGGCCTGGATTATGCCAGCGGGTGTGGCGCGCGCGAGCATCGGCGCGCAGCCGCGGGCGGTGAATTGCGCAAGCGGCGAGCGATGCAGCGGTATGGCCGCGTGCGCCACAATGGCCGGACCTTGTCATCAGGCAGCCGACCATGACCTACCTCTGGATCAAGTCCTTCCACCTGTTGTTCGTCATCGCCTGGATGGCGACGGTGTTCTACCTGCCGCGCATCCTGGTCAACGTGGCCGAGGCGGGCGACGAACCGGCGGTGCGGACGCGGCTGCTGTTGATGGGGCGCCGGCTCTACAAGTTCGGCCACAACATGTTCGGCATCGCTTTCCTGTTCGGCCTGGTGCTGTGGCAGGGATGGCGGGTGTTTCCGGCGACGCTGCCGAATGTGGCGGCGGGCATGCACTGGATCGACCTGAAGCTGGGGCTGGTGGCCTTGCTGCTGGCCTACTTCGTGGTCGTCGGGCGACTGCTCAAGCGCAGCGAGAAGGGCGGCGCCCTGCCGTCGGCGGTGGCGCTGCGCTGGCTCAACGAGTTGCCGGTGATCCTGTTGCTGGGCGTGATCTTCCTGGTGCTGGCCAAGCCGTTCTGATTCGACACCCTCAACTGTAGGAGCCCGCTTGCGGGCGATGCTTTTCCTTCGCGTTGAACAAAAGCATCGCCCGCAAGCGGGCTCCTACAAAAACATTGCGTGCCAGCCGGCGAGGCGCGTCAGGCCTGGTGGTATTCGCGATACCAACGGACGAAACGGGCCACGCCTTCCTCGATCGAGGTTTGCGGGGCATAGCCTACGTCGCGGCGCAGGGCTGACACGTCGGCCCAGGTATCCGGTACGTCGCCCGCCTGCATCGGCAACAGGTTTTTCTCTACCGAGCGGCCCAGGTTCTGTTCCAGCAGCTCGATGAAGCGCAGCAGTTGCACCGGTTTGTCGTTGCCGATGTTGTAGACGCGATAGGGCGCGCTCGAGGTGCCGGGATTGGGCTGCTCCGGGTCGTACGCCGGATCGGGCTGCGCCGGATGGTCGAGCGTGCGGATCACGCCCTCGACGATGTCGTCGATATAGGTGAAGTCGCGGCTGTGGTTGCCGTAGTTGAAGACGTCGATCGGCTCGCCGCGGCTGATGCGGTCGGCGAACAGGATCGGCGACATGTCCGGTCGGCCCCACGGGCCGTACACGGTGAAGAAGCGCAGGCCGGTGGTCGGCAGGCCATAGAGATGGCTGTAGCTGTGCGCCATCAGCTCGTTGGCCTTCTTGCTGGCGGCGTACAGGCTCACCGGGTGGTCGACCGCGTCCTCCACCGCAAAAGGCATCTTGCGGTTGGCGCCGTAGACGGAGCTGGACGAGGCGTAGACCAGGTGTTCGACCTGGCCGTGGCGGCAGCCTTCCAGAATGTTGAGGAAGCCGTCCAGGTTGCTGCGTACGTAGGCGCGCGGGTTCTTCAGCGAATAGCGCACGCCGGCCTGTGCGGCCAGGTTCACCACGCGCTGCGGCCGGAAATCGGCGAAGGCGCGGTCGACCGCCCCGGCGTCGGCCAGGTCCGCGCGCAGGTGGGTGTAGGCCCGGTGTTCGGCGAACTGCGCCAGGCGGGCTTCCTTCAACGACGGGTCGTAGTAGTCGTTGTGGTTGTCGATGCCAAAGACTTCGTCGCCCCGCGCGAGCAGGCGCTGGGCGAGCGCGGCGCCGATGAAGCCGGCGGTACCGGTGACGAGGATGCGCATCCGTTACGGTTCCTTGTGGGGGACGGATCATTCTAGCGGGCCGGAGCGTGAGGGCCGGGCGCAGGTGCATGAGGCCGCATGTTCTGTAGGAGCGCCCTTGGGCACGACCACCGTGCGGCAAGTTGCCGATACGGGCGGACATCGCGGTCGCGCCCAAGGGCGCTCCTACAGGGGATTCTCCGCTAGACTAAGCGTCTGATTGGTTCAAGGTGGCCCGCGCGTAAGCGCAGGTCGAGCGTGCGACATGGCAACTACCACTCTCCATCGCTGACCTCCCGACGCCTTTGTTCCGTACACAAAAGGGCGTTTCGCCCTTTTTTGATTTCCGCAGGTTCCGATCATGATCGAAGTGACTCTCCCGGACGGCAGCAAGAAGCCGTTCGACCATTCCGTGACCGTCCAGGACGTGGCTGCCTCCATCGGCGCCGGCCTGGCCAAGGCGACGCTCGCCGGCAAGGTGGACGGCAAGCTGGTGGACGCCAGCTTCCCGATCGACCATGACGCCCGCGTGGAGATCGTCACCGAGAAGAGTCCCGAGGCGCTGGAGATCCTGCGCCACTCCACCGCGCACCTGCTGGCGCAGGCCGTGCAGCGTCTGTATCCGGGGGCGCAGGTCACCATCGGCCCGGTGATCGACAACGGCTTCTATTACGACTTCGCCTACGAGCGGCCGTTTACGCCCGACGATCTGGCGAAGATCGAGGCGGAGATGGAGAAGATCGTCAAGGAAGCGCTGCCGGTGTCGCGCGCGGTGAAGTCGCGCGACGAGGCGGTCACGTTCTTCCGCGACCTGGGCGAGGTGTACAAGGCCGAGATCATCGAGTCGATCCCCTCCAACGAGGAGCTTTCGCTCTACACCCAGGGCGAGTTCACCGACCTGTGCCGCGGCCCGCACGTGCCCAACACCGCCAAGCTGCGCTCGTTCAAGCTGATGAAGGTAGCCGGCGCCTATTGGCGCGGCGACTCCAACAACGCGATGCTGACCCGCGTCTACGGCACCGCCTGGCTCAACGACAAGGACCTGAAGGCCTACCTGCACCAGCTGGAGGAGGCCGAGAAGCGCGACCACCGCAAGATCGGCAAGGCGCTGGACCTGTTCCACCAGCAGGAAGAATCTCCCGGCATGGTGTTCTGGCACCCCAACGGCTGGGCGATCTGGCAGCAGGTCGAGCAGTACATGCGCGGCGTGTACCGCAAGAGCGGCTACCAGGAAGTGCGCTGCCCGCAGGTGCTGGACGTGTCGCTGTGGAAGAAGTCCGGCCACTGGGACAACTACGCCGAGAACATGTTCTTCACCGAATCGGAGAAGCACACCTACGCGCTCAAGCCGATGAATTGCCCCGGCCACGTGCAGATCTTCAATACCGGCCTGCACAGCTACCGTGAGCTGCCGATCCGCTACGGCGAGTTCGGCGGCTGCCACCGCAACGAGCCCTCTGGTGCGCTGCACGGCATCATGCGCGTGCGCGCCTTCACCCAGGACGACGGCCACATCTTCTGCACGCCCGAGCAGATCGAGCCGGAAGTCACCGCCTTCCACCAGCAGGCCATGCAGGTGTACGGCGACTTTGGCTTCAAGGACATCGCGCTGAAGATCGCGCTGCGGCCTGACAAGCGCATCGGCTCGGAGGAAGTGTGGGACCGCGCCGAGGACGCGCTGCGCAAGGCGCTTTCCTCCGCCGGCGTCGAGTGGGAAGAGCTGCCCGGCGAGGGCGCCTTCTACGGCCCCAAGATCGAGTACCACATGAAGGACTCGATCGGCCGCGCCTGGCAGGTCGGCACCATGCAGGTCGATTTCATGATGCCCGAGCGCCTGGGCGCCGAGTACGTGGACGAGGCCTCGCAAAAGCGCCACCCGGTCATGCTGCACCGGGCGATCGTCGGCTCCATGGAGCGTTTCATCGGCATCCTGATCGAGCACCACGCCGGCAACCTGCCGGCCTGGCTGGCCCCGGTGCAGGCGGCGGTGTTTTCCATTACCGACGCCCAGGCCGGTTACGTGCGCGAGGTAACGCAAGCCCTTGTCGACAAAGGCTTCCGCGTCCAGGCCGATTTGCGCAATGAAAAGGTCGGCTATAAAATCCGCGAGCATACGTTGCAGAAGGTCCCTTATCTGCTCGTGGTCGGTGACCGCGAGAAGGAAGCGGGGGCCGTTTCCGTGCGTACCCGTTCGGGCGAGGATCTGGGCAGCATGCCGCTGGCCGCCTTCGTCGAACGACTTCAGGCCGAAACGCGGCGTTGATGTTCGCCGTGGCCTAATTCAACAACTCTTCTGGAGGATAGTGGTATCGCTACCACCGACAACAAGGGCAATCGCCGTAACCTCGAAATCCGCGTGCCGCGCGTGCGCGTGATCGGCGCCGACTCGGAACAGCTGGGTATTCTTTCCCGCGACGAGGCGCTGGCACTGGCGCAGGAAGCGGGCATGGATCTGGTCGAGATCCAGCCCAACGGTGACCCGCCGGTCTGCCGCATCATGGATTACGGCAAGTTCAAGTTCGAAGCCCAGAAGAAGGCCTCCGCCGCCAAGAAGAAGCAAAAGCAGGTCGAGATCAAGGAAGTGAAGTTCCGTCCGGTCACGGACGTGGGCGACTACCAGATCAAGCTGCGCAACATGCTTCGCTTCCTGGAAGAGGGCGACAAGGTCAAAGTCACCATCCGCTTCCGCGGTCGCGAAATGTCCCACCAGGACCTGGGCCAGAACCTGGCGAAGAAGATCCAGGAAGACGTCGGCGACAACGGCCAGGTGGAATCCTTCCCTCGATTGGAAGGACGCCAGATGGTCATGATGATCGGACCGAAGAAGAAGCAGTAACGAAAAGGCGGCCCGATGGCCGCCTTTATATTTGCGCTTGCTGCGGCCCTTGAACCCTCTCCCCTCCGGGCAGAGGGCAGGGTGAGGGGCCGGGGCTCGCGGGGAAGTTGGCGGGTGCGAGGGAGGGGCTTTTGAAAAGCTCCGACTGGAACGGATTCCCCCGCAAGAGCGGCCGCTCACCCCAACCCTCTCCCCGGAGGGAGAGGGAGCTGATTTTGGCGGCTCCTCAGCTTTCGAACCGCACAAGCACGGCGTCCGCCTCAACGAACTCGCCCTGCGTCGCGCTGACGCTCTCGATGGTGCCGGCGCGCGGTGCCTTGAGCGCCAGTTCCATCTTCATCGCCTCCATCACGAGTAGCTCCTGGCCCTCCTCGACGCTGTCGCCGGGTTTGGCCTTGACCAGCACGATGCGGCCGGGCATCGGCGCGACGACCTGGTTGCCGCCGGTGCTTTCGGTCGACGCCCAGGCGAAGGCGGGGGCGCGCACGAAGCGGTAGCGGCGGCCGGCGGCGTCGTGCAGCAGGACGCGGGTGTCGTCGACCAGTGCGCTCAGGCGCTGGGCCTCGCCGTCGAAGCGGGCGCTCAGCGCGTCGGGCTCCAGGCGCGCGCCGTGGACCTCGCAGGCCGCTTCGCCATGCTCCAGTCGATAGTCGCCACCATGCCCGTGGGCCGCGACCTCGTAGCGCTGCTCGTGCAGCGACAGCGCCACCACGCGCTTGCCGGCGTGGCCGATGCGCCAGGCATCGGCGCTGGCCCAGGGCGAGTGCGGGTCGGCGGCGCTGGCGGACACGCTCCGCTCTTCCTGCAGCAGCGCCGCGGTGGCGGCGGCGAACAGCACGCGGTCGGCCGGCGCCGCGCCGCCTTCGAGGAACTCGTCCAGGTGCCGGTCCAGGTAACCGGTGTCGATGGTTCCCTCGACCACGGAGGGATGGCGCGCCAACCGTTCGAGGAAGGCGATGTTGGACTTCGGTCCGACGATCTCGCATTGGGCCAGCGCCGCGCGCAACCGCTCCAGCGCCTTGGGCCGTTCGGTGTCCCAGACGATCAGCTTGGCGATCATCGGGTCGTAGAAGATGGTGACCGTGTCGCCTTCGACCACGCCGCCGTCGATGCGTACGTGCTTGGACGACGCGGGCAGGCGCAAGCGCACCAGCTTGCCGGAGCCGGGCAGGAAGTTCTGCTCGGGGTCTTCGGCATACAGGCGCACCTCGATGGCGTGGCCATGCGCCTGGATCTGCTCCTGCGTCAGCGGCAGCGGCTGGCCGGCGGCCACGCGCAGCTGCCATTCGACCAGGTCCAGGCCCAGCGTTTCCTCGGTGACCGGATGCTCGACCTGCAGGCGCGTGTTCATCTCCATGAAGAAGAACTCGCCGTCGGCACCGACGATGAATTCCACCGTGCCGGCGCCGACGTAGTCGACCGCCTTCGCCGACGCCACCGCCGCTTCGCCCATGGCGCGACGGCGCTCCGGGTTCAGGAAGGGCGAGGGCGTCTCTTCCAGCACCTTCTGGTAGCGACGCTGCGAGGAGCACTCGCGCTCGTTGAGATGGATCACGTTGCCGTGCGTGTCGCCGAACACCTGGAACTCGATGTGGCGCGGATGTTCGACGTAGCGCTCCAGGATCACCCGCGTGTCACCGAAGGCGTTGGCCGCCTCGCGCTGGGCCGAGGCCAGCGCGTCAGCGAACTCGCCCTCGCCGCGGACGATGCGCATGCCCTTGCCGCCACCGCCAGCCGCCGCCTTGATCATCAGCGGGAAGCCGGTCTTGCGCGCCTGCTCGGCCAGATGGACGGGCTCCTGGTTCTCGCCGTGGTAACCAGGCACCAGCGGCACGTCGTGCTTTTCCATCAGCGCCTTGGCGGCCGCCTTGGAACCCATCGCATCGATGCTCTCGGGCTTGGGGCCGATGAACACGATGCCGGCCTCGACACAGGCACGGGCGAAGCCGGTGTTCTCGGAAAGGAAGCCGTAGCCGGGATGGATCGCCTGGGCGCCGGTCTTTTTCGCCACTTCCAGGATGGCGTCGCCGCGCAGGTAGGAATCGGCCGGGCGCGGGCCGCCGATCGGCCAGGCCTCGTCGGCCAGCCGCACGTGCCGGGCGTCCTTGTCGGCCTCCGAGTACACCGCGATGGTGTGGATGCCGAGGCGGCGGCAGGTGCGGATCACGCGGCAGGCGATCTCGCCGCGGTTGGCAATCAGTACGCGCTCGAACATGCAGGGTTGTCCCTAAGCCGATGCAAAGCCCGCGAAATTAACAGATATGCCGTGTGTAGCCGATGCGCAGCGCAGCACAGGGTCGGCCGGGGAGGGCTATCATTGCCGGTCGCCGCCAGGCTTTTCCTGTAGGAGCGGCCGGGGGGGCGCCCGGGGGGCAGGGCGGGGGCGCCCCCGGGCGCTCCTACAAGAAGGCCTGCGAGGCACGCTTTTGAAGAAGTCCGATTTCGATTTCGACCTCCCCCCCGAGCTGATCGCCCAGGCACCGCTGCCGGAGCGTTCGGCCAGCCGCCTGCTGTGGATGGACCCGGCCGCCCGCGCGCTGGAAGACCGCCAGTTCCGCGACCTGCCGTCCTTCCTGCGCCCCGGCGACATGCTGGTGTTCAACGACACCCGCGTGCTACCGGCGCGGCTGTACGGGCGCAAGGAATCCGGCGGCGCGGTGGAGATCCTGATCGAGCGCGTCACCGGCGCGCACGAGGCGACAGTGCAACTGGGCGTGAGCAAGAAGCCGAAGGAGGGCGGCCGCATCGAGCTGGGGGATGGCAGCCATGCCACGGTGCTGGGCCGTGACGGGGCGTTCTTCAAACTGCGTTTCGAGTCGCCGGAGCCGCTGGAAAAGCTGCTTGCGAGGCTGGGCGAGATGCCACTGCCGCCCTACATCGAGCGCCACGCCGATGCCTCGGACCTGGAGCGCTACCAGACCGTCTATGCCCGCGAACCCGGTGCGGTGGCTGCGCCTACCGCCGGCCTGCATTTCGACGAGGCGCTGCTCGAACGCCTGCGAGAGCAAGGCGTGGAAACAGGCTACGTGACGCTGCACGTGGGCGCAGGCACCTTCCAGCCGGTGCGCGTGGACGACATCCACCAGCACACCATGCACCGCGAATGGCTGAACGTCGGTGCCGCGCTGGTGGAAAAGATGCGCCGCACGCGCGCTGCCGGCGGCCGGGTGATCGCGGTGGGCACGACCGTGGTGCGGGCGCTGGAAAGCGCCACGATCGACGGGCAGGTGCATCCCTTCGCCGGGGAAACGCAGATCTTCATCTTTCCCGGCTACCGCATCACCAGCATCGACGGCCTGATCACCAACTTCCATTTGCCGCAGTCCACGTTGCTGATGCTGGTGTCGGCGCTCGCCGGGCGGGAGTTCGTGCTGGAGGCGTACCGGCATGCGGTGAAGGAGCGGTATCGGTTCTTCTCGTATGGCGATGCGATGCTGATCCTGCCGTGCCCTTAGTTCCCTCTCCCCTGCGGGGAGAGGGTTAGGGTGAGGGGCCGGGGCTCGCCTTGTGGCGCCTCAGAGCCACGCTTCGAACCACCTCACCCGCAAGACCCGCCCTCACCCCAACCCTCTCCCCGGAGGGGAGAGGGGGAAAAACGCGATAATCCCCCGATGACCTCCATGAAATTCGAACTCCTCGCCCGCGACGGCGCGGCCCGCCGCGGCCGCCTGGCCTTCCCCCGCGGCACCATCGAAACCCCGGCCTTCATGCCCGTGGGCACCTACGGCTCAGTCAAGGCGATGACCCCGCACGACCTCAAGGAACTGGGCGCCGAGATCATCCTGGGCAACACCTTCCATCTGTACCTGCGCCCGGGCCTGGAAATCGTGGAGAAGTTCGGTGGCCTGCACCGCTTTATCGGCTGGGACAAGCCGATCCTCACCGACTCGGGCGGGTTCCAGGTGTTCTCGCTGGCGCACAAGCGCAAGCTGGCGGAGGAGGGCGTGACCTTCGCCTCGCCGGTGGACGGCTCCAAGGTGTTCCTCTCGCCCGAAGTGTCGATGAAGATCCAGACGGTACTGGACTCGGACATCGCCATGATCTTCGACGAGTGCACGCCCTATCCGGCGACCGAGAAGCAGGCGGCCGATTCGATGGAAATGTCGCTGCGCTGGGCCGAACGCTCGCGCCGCGCCTTCGACGAGCTGGACAACCCCAATGCGCTATTCGGCATCGTGCAGGGTGGCGTCTACGAGCCGCTGCGCCGCCGCTCGGCCGAGGGGCTGGTCGGCATCGGCTTCGACGGTTATGCGGTAGGCGGCCTGGCGGTAGGCGAGCCGGAGGCCGAGCGCAATCACACGCTGGACTTCACCGTGGGCCTGCTGCCGCAAGACAAGCCGCGCTACCTGATGGGCGTGGGGCGGCCGGAGGACATCGTCGAGGCCGTGCGTCGCGGCATCGACATGTTCGACTGCGTGATGCCGACCCGCAATGCGCGCAACGGGTTTTTGTTCGTGCCCGAGGGCACCCTGCGCATCCGCAACGCCAAGTATGCCGACGACACCCGGGTGATCGAGGAAGGCTGCGACTGCTACGCCTGCGCGAACGGCTTCTCGCGCGCCTACCTGCGCCACCTGGATCGTTGCAACGAGATCCTGGCCAGCACGCTTGCCACGCACCATAACCTGCGCCACTACCAGCGGCTGATGGCCGGGCTGCGCGAGGCGATCGCCACCGGGGCGCTGGAAAGCTTCGTTGCCGCGTTCTACGCCCGCCGCCAGGGGGCCGCGGCATAGGATCTCTTGTAGGAGCGCCCTTGGGCGCGACCGCCATGTCGGCCGCGCCTACAACCCCGCGATGGCTCGATTGCGGTCGCGCCCAAGGGCGCTCCTACAAGGTCGATGCGGGGAGCCGGGAACTTCCCTCCAGGCCTGCTTACCAAGGCGCGGCGCTTGCAAACGCCGCGCTGCGCCGCCATGCAGGGACGCGTGAAGCCGCCGTGCATGCCCTTGGGGTGCATGGCATAATCCAAGACCTTTTTCTGGCGTGGAACGGAAATTCCTGTCCGCGCCGCTACTTGCAGGATGAAACGATGAGCTTCCCGATGTCCTTCGTGATCGCCCAGGCCGCTCCCGCCGCCGCGCCGGGCAACCCGCTTTTCAGCTTCCTGCCGCTGATCGCGCTGTTCGTCATCTTCTACTTCCTGATGATCCGGCCGCAGATGAAGCGCCAGAAGGAACACCGCACCATGGTCTCGGCACTGGCCAAGGGCGACGAAGTGGTCAGCAACGGCGGCATCGCCGGGCGCGTGGACGAGGTGGGCGAGAGCTTCCTGACGGTCGAGATCGCGCCGAACGTCAAGATCAAGCTGCAGAAGGGCGCCATCTCCCAGGTGCTGCCCAAGGGCACGCTGAAGTCGTCCTGACATCCGGGCCAGCCAAGGCCATCCGCCGCGGCTTCAGGGGCCGCGGCCTTCGAAGTAACGAGAAACGGGCTTCCCAGGCATGAGTGACTTTCCACGCTGGAAATACGCGCTGGTCGCGTTGGTATTGCTGTTCGGCATCATCTACGCGCTGCCCAACGCCTTCCCGCCGGTACCGTCGGTGCAGGTGCTCGCCACCCACGGCGCGCCGCTCGATGCCTCGGTCAAGCAGAAGGTCGCCGGCGCGCTGACCGCGCAGAAGGTCGCCTACAGCGGGCTGGCGATCGATGGCGACCACCTGGTGGCCGACTTCCCCAACGCCGATGTGCAGGCCAAGGCGGCCGACGTCATCAAGGGTGCGCTGGGTGACAACTACACCGTCGCGCTCAACCTCGCCTCGACCGTGCCGGGCTGGCTGCGTGCCATCCACGCCAATTCCATGCCGCTGGGCCTGGACCTGCAGGGTGGTGTGCACTTCCTGATGGCGGTGGACCAGAACGCAGTGGTCGACAAGCAGGAAGAGCGCTATGCCGACGACATCCGCAGCCTGCTGCGCGAGAAGAACATCCGCTACGAGTCGGTGACCCGCAATGCCCAGCGCGGGCAGGGCATCAGCGTGGTGTTGCGCTCGGCCGCCGACCGCAGCGCCGCCACCGACGCGATCGCCACCGAATATCCCGACCTGCTGGTGCAGGACGGCGCCAGCACCGGTGACCGGTTCCTGCTCACCGCCACGGTTAAGCCGGAGAAGCTGCGCGAGCTCGCGCTGGCCACCATCCGCCAGAACACCGCCACGCTGCGCAACCGCATCAACGCGCTGGGCGTGTCCGAGCCGCTGATCCAGCAGCAGGGCGAGGACCAGATCGTGGTGGAACTGGCCGGCGTGCAGAACCCGGCCGAGGCCAAGAAGGTGATCGGCGCCATTGCCACGCTGGAATATCGCGCTGGTATCGGCTACCCGGGCGATCCGCGTGCCGTCGAGGCTGCGCGCACCGGCAACATTCCGCCGGACGCCAACCTCTACCGGGAGCGTGGCACCAATCAACCGGTGCTGGTTTCCAAGCGCATCATCGCTACCGGCGACGAACTGGTGGATGCCGCCTCCGGCGTGGACCAGCAAAGCGGCACGCCCAAGGTGGACGTGACGCTGAGCGCCTCGGGAGCCAAGAAGATGCTCGACTTCACCAGCGCCAACGTCGGCAAGCCGATGGCGGTGGTGTACGTGGAAACCGTCTACGACACCAAGATCGTCGACGGCAAGGAAGTGCACATTCCGCACACCACCCAGGAGGTCATCAGCGACGCGACCATCCAGGGCGTGTTCGGCAAGCAGTTCCAGACCACCGGCCTGAACAGCCCCAAGGAAGCCTCCGAGCTCGCGCTGCTGCTCAAGGGTGGTTCGCTGGCCGCGCCGATGAACATCGCCTCGCAGTCGGTGATCGGCCCGAGCATGGGCCAGGACAACATCGAGAAGGGCCTGCGCGCGGTGCTGCTGGGTCTGGGATTGGTGTTGCTGGCTGCGGCGATCTACTACCACCTGTTCGGCCTGGTCGCCGACATCGCGCTGTTCTTCAACCTGGTGATCCTGGTCGCGGTGATGTCGATGATCGGCGTGACCCTGACCATGCCGGGCATCGCGGGCATCGTGCTGACGCTGGGTATGGCGATCGACGCCAACGTGCTGATCTGCGAGCGCGTGCGCGAGGAACTGCGCAACGGCTCCAGCCCGCACGCGGCCATTCGCGCCGGCTACGACAAGGCCTGGTCGACCATCCTGGACGCCAACGTCACCCACCTGATCGCCGCGCTGGCGCTCACCACCATGGGCTCGGGTCCGATCAAGGGCTTCGGCGTGACGCTGCTGATCGGCATCCTGACCTCGATGTTCACCTCGGTCACCGTGACCCACGCGATCACCGCGCTGATCCACGGCAACCGCAAGCTCAAGACCCTTTCGGTGTAAGGGCGGGACGGCAATGGAAATCTTCAACCACAACAGTAATGTACCGTTCCTGCACTGGCGCAAGATCAGCATCGTCATCGCGGCGTTGCTGATGATTGCCTCGGTGGGCCTGCTGCTCACCCGCGGCCTCAACTACGGCCTGGATTTCACCGGCGGTATCTCGGTCGAGGTCAAGTACGACCGCACGATCGACATCGGCGACGTCCGCCAGGCGCTGGATGAGGCCGGCATCGAGAACCCGGTGGTGCAGAGCCTGGGCGGTTCGCGCCAGGTGCTGATCCGCCTGCAGCCAAAGGCCGACGGCAAGGATGGCGCGGCCGCTCCGGGCGAAGGCGCCTCGGCGCGTGCCGACAAGGTGGCTGCCGCCGTCATGGCGGCACTCAAGAAGGAGCGTCCGGACGCGGTGGAAGCTAGCCACAGCTTCGTCAGCCCGCAGGTGGGCGACGAGCTCAAGAGCGACGGCTCGATCGCCGCGATCTTCGTGATCATCGGCATCGGCGTGTACCTGTGGATCCGCTTCGAGCGCCGCTTCGCGATCGCCGCGCTGCTGACCGAAGTGCACGACACGCTGGTGACGCTGGGCGTGATCTCGCTGGTGCAGCGCGAGTTCGACCTGACCGTGCTGGCGTCGGTGCTGGCGGTGATCGGTTACTCGATCAACGACAAGGTGGTGGTATTCGACCGAATCCGCGAGCTGTTCCGCCTGGCCCGCAAGGCCGATCCGGAGGAAATCCTCAACCGGTCGATCAACACCACGCTGTCGCGAACCATCATCACTTCGCTGTTTACCGGCATCACGATGGCGGCGCTGTACTTCTTTGGCGGTCCGCAGGTGCACGGCTTCGCGATCACCATGCTGATCGGCATCGTGGTGGGCACGCTGTCCTCGATTTTCGTGGCCAGCCCGATCCTGCTGTGGCTGGGCGTGTCCAAGAAGGACCTGATGCCGCAGACCAAGGACAACCCGGAGCTTGCACGGCGGCCCTGAGACGCCTGCACCCTGCAAAAGCCCGGCCTTGTGCCGGGCTTTTTTGTGGGCTGTAGCGCCGTTGGGTCCGTGCACGTGCGGGCATCCTTGCGGCGAACCCCACCTCGAGAGAGCCGGGCCGCAGAGGCGTTCCGGAACATGCGGCAACAGTGATCCCTTTCGCACCTGCGGCCGTTCAATTTTTCCCTTGGCCGACCGATAACCCGGAGTGATCGCAAGGCGTCGCGCGCCCGGAGTAGGAAATGCTGGTTCTGGTAGGAACGTTGGTCGTCATCGGCTGCGTGCTCGGCGGCTACGTGATGTCGCACGGGCAGCTGATGGCGCTGTGGCAGCCCTACGAACTGCTGATCATCTTCGGGGGCGCGATCGGCGCCTTTCTCACGGCCAATTCCAGCAAGGTGGTCAAGGCGGCGCTGAGCGAGACGGCAGCGCTGGTGAAGGGGCCGAACTACAAGAAACAGGACTACGTGGACCTGCTGGCGCTGCTGTACGACATCTTCGGGGTCATGCGCAAGGAAGGCGTGCTGGGGATGGAATCGCACATCGAGGATCCGCAATCGAGCGCGGTGTTCTCCGCTTATCCGCGGCTGCTGCGCGAGCACCACCTGGTCGAATTCATTACCGACTGCCTGCGCCTGATCGTCGGCGGCAGCATGGAGCCGCACGAGCTGGAGGCGCTGCTGGACGCCGAGGTCGAGAACCACCACCACGAGGCCGAAGCGCCGGCGCAGGCAGTGGCCAAGATGGCCGACGCGCTGCCGGGCTTCGGCATCGTCGCGGCGGTGCTCGGCATTGTCACGACCATGTCCAACCTCGGCGGCGATACCTCGCGCATCGGCGAACACATCGCCGGCGCGCTGGTGGGCACCTTCCTGGGCATCCTGCTCTGCTACGGCTTCATCGGGCCGGTCGCGGCCGCGATGGAAAGCCGCGTGCGGGAAGACGGCAAGGCCTTCGAGTGCGTGAAGGTGGCACTGCTGGCCAACCTGCGCGGCTACAACCCGAAGGTGTCGGTAGAGTTCGCGCGCAAGGTGCTCTCGGCGCATGCGCGACCGAACTTCCAGGATCTGGAGGACCACCTCAAGGGTGCTCGCGCCGGGGCCGGCGCATGAGCGAGGGAGGCGGCCCGCCGATCATCATCAAGCGGGTGAAGAAGCAGGCGCACGGCCACCATGGCGGCGCCTGGAAGGTAGCCTACGCCGACTTCGTCACGGCGATGATGGCGTTCTTCCTGGTGATGTGGATCCTGGGCGCCGGTACGCGCGAGCAGAAGGCCGCCATTTCCGAATATTTCAAGAACCCCAGCATGACCCCGGGCAACGCCACGGTGGCGCCGCCGGGTCGCATGGGCCCGGGTGGCGCCAGCGACGCAGCCGTCCAGCTGGGTGGGGCGATGGACCTCTCGCACGGGCCCGGCAAGGACCGCCACAACGGCCCGTCCGCGCCGGTATCCAAGGAAGCCATCGAAAAGCGCGCGCGCGAGCAGGAGAGGGCGCGCCTGCAGGAGCTGATGCAGCAACTGCACGCGGCGATCCAGAACAGCCAGGCGTTGGCGCCGTTCAAGGACCAGTTGCTGCTGGACATTACGTCCGAAGGCCTGCGCATCCAGATCGTCGACAAGCTCAACCGGCCGATGTTCGACCTGGGTAGCGCGCAGCTGAAGGACTACACCCGCGCGATCCTCGCCGAGCTGGGTACCTTCATCAACCGCGTACCCAACCGCATCAGCATTACCGGCCATACGGACGACGCGCCGTACGCCGACGAGCGCGACTACAGCAACTGGGAGCTCTCCACGGATCGCGCCAACGCGGCCCGACGTGCGTTGCTTGCCGGCGGTATGGACAAGGGCAAGACCGCCCGCGTGGTCGGGCTGGCCGCTTCGGTGCCATTGGACAAGACGCACCCGGACAATCCGATCAACCGGCGCATCAGCATCATCGTGATGACCAAGGAAGCCGAAGCGGCGGCGCTGTCGCAGGACGTGGTCGACAGCCGGCCCGTGCAGAATCCGCCGACGGCTTCGATACGGGTGCCATCCGCGCCGGCAGCGGATCCGGTGCCTGCTCCCGCGCCGCCCATGGATGCGATGCCCACGGCCGCTTCCATGCCGGCTTCGCCAGTTGCCGCGGCTGCGCTCCCGGTGCCACCCACGCTGCGTCCGGCAGGGCGCTGAGCGGCTTGGCCCGCACGTCGGGTCAGATCTCGGCGCCCGGTGGCGACTAGGGGCCGGGACCAGGCAACGGCGCGCGTCTGTGGCCCGGTTGCACACGGGTGGACCCTACACGCAAGGCACGGATGTCGAGGTTGGCGCAGCGGCGGCGGCATGCATCATCAACGCCCGGAACCCCAGTTGTAGGAGCGCACTTGTGTGCGACCGCCATGCGTCCGGGTCGCGCACAGGTGCGCTCCTACAGGCGCTTGCGCCCGGGCGGACAGTCAGGCCCAGGCCCGACGCGACTCGCGCATGGGCGGGTAGTAGGCGAACACGTGGTTCTGGCTGCCGTAGAAATCCATGTCCTCGATATGCTCGCCGCCCAGCCGCTCGGCCACGCGATCGGAAGCCTCGTTGCCGATGCGCACCAGGCTGATCACGCGCGTCGCGTGCAACTGGTTCCAGGCGAACTCGAGGATGGCGTGGCCGGCCTCGGTGGCGTAGCCGCGATGGCGGAACTCCGGCTTGAGCATCCAGCCCAGTTCCAGGGCGGGCCAGCCTTCCGGATACATCAGGCCGGCACGGCCGACGAACTGGCCCGTGCCCTTCAGTTCCAGCGCCCACATGCCGCAGCCCCGCAGCTCCCAATGCCCCAGCAGCATGGCCAGTGAGCGCCAGGCGCCGGTGCGGTCCAGCGGCTGGCCGTCACCGATCCAGCGGGTGCTGTCCGGGTCGGCGAGCATGGCGGCGTACTCGTCGAAGTGGCGCGCGGCCAGCGCGGTCAGACGCAGGCGCGGGGTTTCGAGGGTGGGAATGTTGGACATCGTCGTCGGTACAGCCGCGGTTACCTGAGCAATCGGCTCAGCGCACGCGTACTTGAGGCCAGGCTTTTGGCCCATTCGTACCCGACGATCTTCTCACCGGTGGCGGCGTCGATAAAGTCTTCGGCCTGTCCCGGGGGCAGCAGGTGCCGATAGTCCACGGTGAGCTCGGTACCGGACGGCAGGTCGGCCAGCGCGAACACGAAACCCAGATGCCACAGGCCGGTGGGCTCGAAGCTGTGATTGATGTAGCACTCGTCGGGCCATTCGGGCGACAGGGTGTAGCGGTCCTCGAACCAGCGGGCGCTGGCGTAAGCCATCTCGGGCCGTGCGGCCAGGTCGGCGGCGCTCCAGGTGCGATCGATCGCGTCCGGCGCGGTGACGATGCGCCCGGCGGCCACGTTCTCGTCCAGGAACAGGCCCTTGCCGGCGCCGCCGATGGTGGAGGCGGCAATGCGGTAGCGCGGAAGGATCATGGCGAGCCGGCGGCGTGGAAAGCGCGCGAGTGTAGCGCAAGCGCGAGATGGCGCTGGCTGTGCCACCCATCGATCGAAGCAGGGCCACCAGGTGCCCGTCCGTGGGCGGTGACCTGCCACTGCCATGGCCGGAGGAGCGCTCCGCGCTCCCAGGGTTGGCTGGGGAGAGGTGGGGTCGGCGGGGGGTGAAGACCTTCCCTCTCCCCAACCGGCTCCGCGGGCGCACCCACGAGAGCGGGGAGAACGGCCGCCGATCAGCCCTTGGCGGCCGCCTTGACCTTGTGGTGCGCGCTCTTCCTCGGGGCTGCCTTGGGCGGCGGCAGGTCGCCGCTGAAGCGAATGGCGTCGTGGTTGCGCTCGAGCGTGCCCTTGCCGATGCCCTTGACCTGGGCCAGGTCCTCCACCCGCTTGAACGGGCCGTGCGCCTGGCGCCAGGCGACGATCGCCTGCGCCTTGGACTGGCCGATGCCGTCCAGCGACTTGGCGATGGTCGCGGCGTCGGCCTTGTTGATGTTGACCGGCGTGGCAGCGAACGCGGGTAGCGCGAACGAGGCTGCGACGGCCAGTGCGGCGAGCAGCGTGCGGAACTTCGACTGCATGGGTTTCCCTCCCTGAGGATGCGTTGGACGGCACCGTTGCCGTCCGGCAAGTGTGGCCGCGGGCGGCGGCGGGGGCAGTCGGCCGGATGCGTTGCGTTCGGGCAGGTTGGGTCGCCCGCGCCTGTGGGCCATGCCCGACGCGGTGTGGGCCGTGACGGGCCCTTCCGGTGCGGCTGGTACACTACGCGGCTCACCCGTATGCATTTAAGGAGTCTCGCCCATGGATACCGCGCGCCTGTCCGGCTTCATCGGTGGCTTGTGGGACGACGAGATCGTGCCGCAGCTCGTCGAGTACATCCGCATTCCCAACAAGTCGCCGATGTTCGACGCGCAGTGGGCCGAGCACGGTTTCATGGACCAGGCGGTCGCGCTGCTGGAGCGCTGGGCGCACGGCAAGCTGGCCTCGCTCAAGGGTGCCACGCTCGAGGTGGTGCGCTTGCCGGGCCGCACGCCACTGATCTATATCGACGTGCCGGCCACGCTGCCCGGTTGCGATGACACCGTGGTGCTCTACGGCCACCTCGACAAGCAGCCGGAGATGACCGGCTGGGCCGAGGGCCTGGGCCCGTGGACGCCGGTGATCAAGGGCGACAAGCTCTACGGCCGCGGCGGCGCGGACGACGGCTACGCCATGTTCGGCTCGCTCTCCGCCTTGCTCGCGCTGGCCGAGCAGAACGTGCAGCACGCCCGTTGCGTGATCATGATCGAGGCCTGCGAAGAGTCGGGCAGCTACGACCTTCCGCACTATGTGGACCACTTGGCCGCGCGCATTGGCAACCCCTCGCTGGTGGTGTGCCTGGACTCGGGCTGCGGCAACTACGACCAGCTCTGGCTGACCACCTCGCTGCGCGGCATGACCGGCGGCGAGCTGACCGTGCAGGTGCTGGAGGAGGGCGTGCACTCGGGCGATGCCTCGGGCGTGGTCCCGTCCAGCTTCCGCGTCCTGCGCGACATCCTCTCGCGGCTGGAGGACCCGGCCACCGGCAAGATCAAGCCGGAAGAGCTGTACGTGGAGATCCCGCCGCAGCGCGTGGAGCAGGCGCGCCGCTCCACCGAGGTGCTCGGCGAGGCGGTGTACGACAAGTTCCCGTTCGTCGAGGGCATGCAGCCGGTCACCAAGGACTTGGTGGAGCTGGTGCTCAACCGCACCTGGCGCCCGCAGCTGGCGGTCACCGGTGTGGGCGGCATGCCGGCGCTGGAAAGCGCGGGCAACGTGCTGCGACCGTTCACCGCGGTCAAGCTCAGCCTGCGCGTGCCGCCGACGCTCAACGGCGCCAAGGCCGGCAAGTTCCTCAAGGAGCTGCTGGAGAAGGACCCGCCCTACGGCGCCAAGGTCAGCTTCAAGCTGGAGAAGGACGGCAGCGGCTGGAACGCGCCACAGCTGTCGGCATGGCTGGAGCAGGCCGTGGCCGAGGCGTCCGAGCATTACTTCGGGGCGCCCGCAGCCTACATGGGCGAGGGCGGCTCGATCCCGTTCATGGGCATGCTGGGCGAGAAATTCCCGCAGGCGCAGTTCCTGATCACCGGCGTGCTGGGCCCGCATTCCAACGCACATGGCCCGAACGAGTTCCTGCACATCCCCACCGGCAAGAAGGTGAGCATGGTGGTGGCCGAGGTGATCGCCCGCCACGGTGAGCAGGCCAAAAAGGGCTGAGGCGATGGGCGAGGCGGCCGATACGCTCGCCGCGCGCTGGGCCGAGGTCCGTGCGCGCGTGGACGCGGCCTGCCGCGCGGCCGCCCGCGATCCGGCAGACGTGGGCATCCTGCCGGTCAGCAAGACCTTCCCGCCGGAGGTGGTGCGTGAGGCCGCAGCGCTGGGTCTCTCCCGCTTCGGCGAGAACAAGGTGCAGGAGCTGCGCGAGAAGACGTCCGCGCTGGCCGATCTGTCCCTCGAGTGGGTGTTGATCGGCCACCTGCAGACCAACAAGGCCAGGGACGTGGCGCGGCTGGCCAGCGAGGTGCAATCGCTGGATCGGCTGGAACTGGCCGACGCATTGCACCGTCGCCTGGAGATCGAAGGCCGCGCCCTCGACGTGCTGGTGCAGGTCAAGACCTCGCCCGAGGAAAGCAAGCACGGCCTGCCGCCGGAAGAGTTGCCGGGCTTCCTGGACCGCCTGCGCGATTACCCCACGCTGCGCGTGCGCGGGCTGATGACCATGGCCGTGCAGTCGGACGATGCCGAAGCCGTACGCGCCTGTTTCCGCCGGCTGCGCGAGTTGCGCGATGCCGCGGCGGGGCGGGGGCATGCGTTGCCGCGCCTGTCGATGGGGATGAGTGGGGATTTCCCGCTGGCCATCGCAGAGGGGGCGACCGAGGTGCGCATCGGCACCGCGATTTTCGGTCGGCGCTGAATCGACTGTCCTGTAGGAGCGCACCCTGTGCGCGACCGACGATGTGTCCGGTCGCGCACAGGTGCGCTCCTACAGGGGGCGGCCGCCTGCCTGGCTCCTGTGCTCCCAGTCACACGCCTGTGTGAACGTTTCGAAACGCCAGGGTCTACTTAACGTCGATCCAACATCCAGCCGGAAGGCCTTTGCTAACGTCGATCCCCTCGCCAAGCCGCCACGGCGGCCCTGGCCAAGCCCCGACCTGCAAAGGGATTTTCCTGCATGCCCTGCCAGCGCCTGATCGCAATCGCCGCCTTGTTTGCCGCGTTGCTTGCGATCGCGCCTGCGCATGCCGTCGAACGCTCGATCCCGACGCCGGCCGTCACCCCGCTGCTGGCCCCGTTGCCGCTGGCCAACCTGGCGCCGGCGCTGGCCCAGGCCACGCTGCCGGCCGGGCTGGCGCCGGTGCAGGCGCAGGCGCAGGATGAGGGTCCGATCGACGAGGCCACGCGCCTGCGCCAGGCGCTGGTCGCGCTGGCGATGCAACTGCGCGACGTGCGCTACGTTCGTGGCGGCCATTCACCGGCGACCGGCTTCGATTGCAGCGGCTTCGTCCGCTACGTATTCGCCCATGCGATCGGCCTGAATCTGCCCGCCAATTCGGCGCGGCAGTTCCTCGCCGGCGTCAAGGTCAAGCGCGGCGACATGCAGCCGGGCGACCTGGTGTTCTTCCACACCCGCGGCAAGAAGCGCATCTCGCACGTGGGTATCTACCTGGACAACGGCCGCTTCATTCACTCGCCCTCGGCGGGCAAGTCGGTGGAGGTCTCCAGCCTCGACGAGGCCTATTGGGCCAAGCGGTTCGCCGGTGCGCGCCGTCCCGAGGGCATCGCGCAGAACGGTTGAAGGGGAAACACCACGGGGTTTCCGCAGTCGGGCCGCCAACAGGCGGCCTTTTTTCATGGGGGCAACTGATAGCGGCCTGGCTCCCTTCGGCTTCGCCCTGCGGCCCACGCTCAGGGCAAACGATCGAGGGGTGATCCAGCGGCCTGCCAAACACCATTCGCGTTGAGCGCAGGCGGAGTCGAAATACGCCACGCCAGCAATGCCTTCGCGCGGTTGCGTTTGCGTTACCCTCACGAGGTTCCCACCGGATTGCCCATGCCTTTCCAGCTCCCGCCCGTCACCCGCAACCTGCTCATCGCCAACGTCGCGGTCTACCTGCTGCAGATGCTGCTGGGGGACGTGCTCGTCATGCACTTCGCGCTGTGGCCGTGGGGCCCGGACCATTTCCTGCCCACGCCCGATGGCATGGTCGCGATCGGCTTCCGCCCGTGGCAGCTGGTCAGCTATGCCTTCATGCACGGCGGCTTCGAGCACATCGCCTTCAACATGCTCGCGCTCTACATGTTCGGCGGCCCGATCGAGCGGCTGTTCGGCGGTCGCGAGTTCCTGCTGTATTACTTCGTCTGCCTGATCGTGGCGGCGCTGGCGCAACTGGTGGTGGTGCAGTGGTTCACCCACGGCTTCTATCCCACGCTGGGCGCCTCCGGTGCCATCTTCGGCGTGCTGCTGGCCTTCGGCATGATGTACCCGCACGAGAAGATGATGCTGATCTTCCTGCCCGTACCGATGCCGGCCTGGTTGTTCGTGGCCGGCTACGCCGTGATCGAGCTGTTCCTGGGCGTGACCGGCACGCAGGCCGGCGTGGCCCATTTCGCGCACTTGGGCGGCATGCTGGGTGGCTACGTGCTGATCCAGTACTGGCGCGGGCGACTGCCGATCAAACCGAAGCGCCGGTTGATGCGCTGACCTTTCCCTTCCTGACAGGCACCACATGAGCGACCAACTGCAGCGGCAGCTCACGCCGCGCCACATTACCTTCATGGCCTTGGGCATGTGCATCGGCGCAGGCCTGTTCCTGGGCTCGGCCAGCACCATCAAGCTGGCCGGGCCGTCGGTGCTGATTGCCTACCTCTTCGGCGGCGCGATGATCTTCGTGATCATGCGCGCGCTGGGCGAGATGGCCGCGCACGAGCCGATCGCCGGCTCCTTCAGCGCCTACGCGCACAAGTACCTGGGGCCCTTCGCCGGCTACCTGACCGGCTGGAATTACTGGGTGCTGATGATGGGCGTGGGCATCGCCGAGAGCACGGCGGTGGGCATCTACATGAAGGACTGGTTCCCCGAGCTGCCGCAGTGGATCTGGGCGTTCGCCTCGGTGGTGATGATCGGCGGCCTCAACCTGATGGCGGTAAAGGTCTACGGCGAGATGGAATTCTGGTTCGCGCTGATCAAGGTGCTCACCGTGGTGCTGATGATCCTTGGTGGCTTCGGGATCATCTGGTTCGGCTGGGGCAACGGCGGGCAGCCGGTCGGCATCTCCAACCTGTGGACGCACGGAGGCTGGTTCCCCAACGGCTTCACCGGCATGGTGCTGGCGCTGCCGGTGCTGGTGTTCTCCTTCGGCGGCATCGAGACGATCGGCATGGCGGCGGCCGAGGCCGCGCATCCGGAGCGCACGATTCCGAAGGCGGTCAACTCGGTGATCTGGCGCATCCTGATCTTCTACATCGGCTCGCTGTTCGTGATCATGGCGATCTATCCGTGGAACGAGCTGGGCACGCAGGGCAGCCCGTTCGTCACCACTTTCGCCAAGCTGGGGATTCCGCAGGCGGCCGGGCTGATCAACTTCGTGGTGATCACCGCTGCGCTGTCGAGCTTCAATTCGACCACCTTCAGCGGAAGCCGCATGCTGCACAGCCTGGCGACCAAGGGCCAGGCGCCGGCGGCGATGGGGCACCTGAGCACGAGCGGTGTGCCGATACGCGGCGTGATGGTGACGATCTTCTTCCTGCTGCTGGGCGTGTTGATGAACTACCTCGTGCCCGAGCGCATCTTCGGCATGATCATGTCGATCCTGGCGTTCAACACCGTCTGGACCTGGGGCACGGTGCTGGTGGCGCACTGGCGCTTCCATCGCAGCCAGCCCGAGCCGCTGCCGTTCCGGCTGCGGCTGTGGCCGTTCTCCAGCATCCTGGCGCTGGCTTTTTTGGTGTTCGTGCTGGTGATGCTCGGCTACAGCCCCGACACGCGCGTGGCGCTTTACGTGGGCGCCGGCTGGGTGGCTTTGCTGACCGTGGCGTACTGGGGTTTCGGCATCGGCCGGCGCATGCGTTCGGCGCTGGTGGCAGTCTGATTCACGTCAACACGGCGTAGGGTGGGCTTCAGCCCACCGGCAGGCTTGCGGGGATGCAAGGTGGGCTGAAGCCCATCCTACGGGTCAGCCCAGCGCGAACTTCACCGCCGCGGCGGCGTGCAGCGCGGCGGTGTCGAAAACCGGTACCTCCGCGTCGGCGTCGCCCAGCAGCAGGCCCAGTTCGGTGCAGCCGAGGATCGCGCCTTGTGCGCCGGCGCGGGCGCCATCCGCAATGAGGCGCAGCAAGAAATCCCCTGCCTGCGGGCGGAATTGCCCGGCACAGAGTTCTTCGTAGATCACCCGGTGCAGATCGGCCCGCTCTGCGGGTTCGGGTACCAGGCACTGCACGCCGTGGTCGCGCTGCATGCGTTCGCGGAAGAACGGCTTGTCCATGGTGAAGGCGGTGCCGAGCAGCAGCACGGTATCGAGCCCCTGCGTGCGGATCGCGTGGCCTGTGGCGTCCACGATGTGGATCAGCGGCAGCGGTGTGGCGGCCGCCACGGCGTCGGCCACGATGTGCATGGTGTTGGCGCCGATGAGGATGCAATCGGCACCGCCGGATTGCAGGCGACGTGCGGACTCGGCCAGCAGCGCGCCGGCGCGGTCCCAGTCGCCTTCGCGCTGGCAGGCGGCGATGACCGAGAAGTCCAGGCTGTCCAGCAGCAGCCGCGCCGAATGCAGGGGACCCAGGCGGTCGCGTACGCCGCGGTTGATCAGGCGGTAGTACTCGACGGTCGATTCCCAGCTCATGCCGCCGATCAGGCCGATGGTGCGCATGGTTTTTCCTGATGTGACGATGCAGGCCGTCGAGTGTGGGGCGAAGAGGGTGGCAGCTCAATGTGGGCGAGGGGGATTCCGCTTCGGTCGCCCCCATCCGCCTGTCGACACCTTCCCCCGTGAACGGGGGAAGGCTCACGCGTGCAGTATCCGGGCTGAGAGGCTCAGGCGTGCAGCAGCTGTCTGGGAGCTTACGCGTGCAGCATTCGATCGGGGAGTTGACGCGTGCGGCATCCGCGCGGGGGCTTTGCGTGCGACACCCGATCCTTCCCCCGTTCACGGGGGAAGGTGCCCAAAGGGCGGATGGGGGAAGCCTTGCCGGAAACCATGTGAATCAACGCAATGCCAGGAAGTCCGGGCTGGCGACGAAACGCACGGCATCCAGGCGCAGGCGCGATTGCGGCAGGGCGGCGAGCAGGGCCTGCCGTTCGGTGGCCAGCGTGGCGATCTCGGCGGGGTTGATCGACGGATTGACCTCGCGCAGCGCACGCAGGCGCGAAAGCTCCGCGTCCAGTTCCGCGGTGGCCTGGGCCACGGCCTCGGCGATGTGCTGCTGCGCGCGGTCGGCCGCGATCGCCTCGGCCTTCTCCAGCATCGGCGGCACCAGCTTGGCGAGGAACTTGCGGTAACGCGGTACCTCGATGTTGCGGTCGGCCGCCTTGCGCACCGCCGCCTCGCTGGGTTCGAAACCGGCGCGCTCGGCCAGCCGCGTGTCGATGGTGACCACCAGCGGCAGCGCGGGCAGGAAGCGTTCGACGTCGAGCGCGCGGTCGGCCACGCATTCGAGCAGGAACACCGCCTGCAGCAGCGCGCTGCGCGGCGGCAGCGCGTCGTCGACCATGAAGGCCGCATTGCCCTGTTCGCCGGACAGCGCCAGGTCCAGTGCGCCCTGCACGAGCGGATGATCGAAGCGCAGCAGCGGCAGTTCCTCGCGCGCCAGTGCCACCTCGCGCGCGAAGGTGGCCGAGACCGGGCCTTCGGCAAAGCCGGGCAAGGCGTCGGTGGAAAGGTATTGCGGGTCGAGCAGCAGCACCTTGCCGCCCAGTTCCTCGGCGTGGATGCCGAACGCTTCCAGCAGGCGCTGCACGTAGGCGTCGCGCGAGGGATCGACATCCTCGCGGCGGAAGGCCTGACCCAATTCGTCCGCATGCGGGTCGCGGCTGGCGGCCAGCTCGAGCAGGTGGTCGCGGCCGGCGCGGATCAGCGCGGCCAGCTCCTCGTGGGTGGCCCGCGTGTCGGCGATCAACGCGTCCAGTTCCTGGTCGCGGCTGTCGGCGTTGCGTGCGTGCTCTTCGGCCAGTTGCACCAGCGGCTCGCCGTAGCGGCGCAGCAGTTCGCGCCCGTCGGCGGGGCTGGAGCGGAAGGCGTCGATGCCCTCGTCGTACCAGCGCGCAAGCACGTGTTGCGCGCTGTCCCGCACGGCGAGGATGTGGATGGCGATGTCGTGGGTCTGGCCGATGCGGTCCAGGCGGCCGATGCGCTGTTCGAGCAGGTCGGGGTCCAGCGGCAGGTCCCACAGGATCAGCCGGTGGGCGAACTGGAAGTTGCGCCCTTCCGAGCCGATCTCGGAGCACAACAGCAGGCGGGCGCCGTCCGGTTGCGCGAAATAGGCGGCGTTGCGGTCGCGCTGCACGATGCCCAGCCCCTCGTGGAAGCGGGCGATGCCGGCGCCGGTGCGGGTGCGCAAGGCTTCCTCCAGTGCGAGCACCTTGGCCTGGCTGCGGCAGATCAGCAGGAACTTGTCCTGCGGATGGGCGTCGAGCAGTGCGACCAGTGCGTCCAGACGCGGGTCGCTGGTGTAATCCAGTTCGAGCGCCGGGGCGGGCTGCTGGATGTCGGCGTGGAATTCGGCCAGCAGCGCCTGGCGCGCGTTTTCGTCGAGCGTGTCCGCGTCGATCAGCTGCCACTCGGGCACGCGCCGCGGGAAGCCGCCGATGCCGGCGCGGCGGTTGCGGAACATCGCGCGGCCGGTGCCGTGGCGGTCGATCAGCGCGTCGAGCAGTTCGCGCGCGGCGGCCGGGCGGGTGGCGTCTTCCAGCAGCGCGAGGAGGCCGGCGTCACCGGCGAAGATCTCGCTCAGCGTGGCGCGTTGTGCGTCATCGAGCGCCTCGCCCGACTGCAGGCGGTCGGCGATCGGCGAAAGCGCCTGGAAGCGCTCGGCTTCGGACAGATAGACGTCCAGGTCGTGGTAGCGCTGCGGATCGAGCAGGCGCAGGCGGGCGAAGTGGCCACTGCGGCCGAGCTGTTCGGGCGTGGCGGTCAGCAGGATCACGCCGGGGGTCTTTGCGGCCAGTTGCTCGACCAGCGTGTAGCGCGGGCTGGCCGCCTCGGGCGTCCAGGCCAGGTGGTGCGCTTCGTCGACGATCAGCAGGTCCCAGTCGGTCTCGACCAGCTGGCGGGCGCGCTTGGGGTTGTCTTCCAGGAAGCGGAAGTCGGCGATCACCAGTTGTTCGTCATCGAACGGATTGCGCCCGTCGCCGGACTGCTCCAGCGCCTCGCAGCGCTCTTCGTCGTAGATCGCGAAGCTCAGGTTGAAGCGGCGCAGCAGCTCGACGAACCACTGGTAGACCAGCGTGTCCGGCAGCAGCACCAGCACGCGCGAGGCGCGGCCGGTGGCGAGCTGGCGGGAGAGGATCATGCCCGCTTCGATGGTCTTGCCCAGGCCTACCTCGTCGGCAAGCAGTACCCGCGGCGGGCGCCGCGAGGATGCGATGCTGGCCACGCGCAGCTGGTGCGGCACCAGTCCGATACGTGCCGCTTCCAGGCCCCAGGTCGGCGAGCGGCGCGCCTGCGCGCGTCGGCGCAGGCCTTCCAGACGCAGTTCGAACTGCGCCACGGTGTCGGTGCGCCCGCCGACCAGGCGGTCGTCGGCCTGGCTCACGCTCTGTTCGTCGTCGAGCTGGCCTTCGTGCAACTCGCGCCCTTCGCCGCGGTAGATCAAGAGGTCTTCCTTGATCTCCACTCGCTCGACGAGAAAGGCCAGGCCCTTGCCGGCGACACGCTGGCCGGGGCGGAATTCGGCGCGCACCAGCGGTGCGGAGTCGATCGCGTAGGGGCGCAGCACGCCGGCCTTGGCGAAGAGCACCTGGACGCCGCGACCCTCCACCCGAAGGACGGTGCCCAGGCCCAGCTCGGGTTCGGCGGTGGAGATCCAGCGTTGACCAGGTACGAACATCGTGCTGCCGAGGTTGCATGAAGGGGCGCCGATTATCCGCTCCCTGTCGTGTAGAGGGAACCTTCGCGCGCTCGATCCTTCCCCGGCCTGCGGGGGAAGGTGCCGGAAGGGCGGAAGGGGAAGCCTCGCGGCGTGGCGTGCTTCTCGACTCGGGCCACAGCTTCAGGTGCCGGCAAGACCCTGGCATCGCGCTCCGGTTGCCCCCATCCGCCTGTCGGCACCTTCCCCCGCGCGCGGGGGAAGGACTCGGTGGGGGGCAACCTTCCCGCGCACTCGATCTTTCCCCCGCCTGCGGGGGAAGGTGCCCGGAGGGCGGATGGGAGAAGCCTTGCGGCGTGGCGTGCTTCTCGACTCGGGGCCACAGCTTCAGGTGCCGGCAAGATCCTGGCATCGCGCTCCGGTTGCCCCCATCCGCCTGTCGGCACCTTCTCCCGCGCGCGGGGGAAGGACTCGGCATGGGCGCTGAGGTTGACTCAGGTTTCCGACCAGAGCCGCAGCAGGTTGTGATAGACGCCGGTGAGCTGCAGCAGGGCGTCGGCATCGGCGCTGCTTTGCGTCAGGCGCTGGATCGAGTTGTCCAGTTCCAGCAGCAGTTGGCGCTGGCCGTCGTCGCGGACCAGGCTTTGTGCCCAGAGGAAGGCCGCCATGCGCGCGCCGCGCGTGACCGGCTCGACGCGATGCAGGCTGCTGGACGGATAGACAATGGCGTCGCCGGCCGGCAGCTTGACCTCGTGCTCGCCGTAGAGGTCGTTGATGATGAGCTCGCCGCCGTCGTAGTCCCCGGGCTCGCTGAGGAACAGCGTGCACGAGACGTCCGAGCGCAGCTGGCCGCCGTCGGGCAGGGCCATGACCGCGCCGTCCACGTGCGAGCCGTAGTGTCCACCACCCTCGTAGCGGTTGAAGCGGGGCGGCAGCACGCGCTGCGGCAGCACGGCGGCGTGGAAGAGAGGATGGCGCGCCAGCGCGTCCAGCACCTCGCGGCCGAGCTCGCGCCGCAGCGGCGAGGTCTCCGGCAGCTGCTGGTTGCGCTTGACCTTCGCGCCCTGCGGCCCGACGGTCTCGCGGCCATCCATCCAGGTGGCGCCATCCAACGCCGCGCGCATGCGGGTGACCTGCGCGCGGTCCAGCACGTTGGGGATGTGCAGCAGCATGGCGGTGCCCTGGTTCAGAACCGGATATTGGCCGTCAGCATCGCCGCGTGCGGCGTGCCGGGCGTGTAACGGTAGCCGCTCTTGTTGATCGCGGCGACGTAGTGGCGGTCGAACAGGTTGTAGAGGTTCAACTGCAGGTCGAGGTGGCGGTTGACCGGCAGGCTCGCCATCGCGTCGAACACCCAGTACGAGCCGGTGGTCTCGGGCGTGCCGATGGCGCCGTCGGTGCCACGCTTCATCGCCCCGGCATAGCGCGCGCCGCCGCCGACCGTGAGGCCGAAGGGCAGGTGGTAAGTGGTCCAGGCGGTGAACGCGCTGCGCGGGGTGTAGGCCAGATCGCTGGAACCGTCGTTGCTGACCGCCGCGCCGTCGGTGACCTTGGCGTCCATCGTGGTGAAGCCGGCGCTGACGCCCCAGTCGTCCGTGATCCGGCCGACGATCCCGAGCTCGATGCCCTGCACACGCTTGCGGCCGGTCTGGTAGTACTGCTGGTCGACCGGGTCCTGGGTCAGCTCGTTGCGCACCACGGTGCGGTAGAGCGCGGCGGTGAGCAGCAGGCGCTGGTCGAGCAGGTCCCACTTGGTGCCGAGCTCGGTGGTGCTGGCGCGCTGCGGATCGAGCGCGGGGTTGTCGGCGCTGCGGGCGGAGCTGCTGAACAGCAGCGTGTTGCCGCCGGGCGGTTCCTGCGACACGGCGAAGTTGGCGTAGATGCTGCCGTTGGGTGCGGGCTTGTACAGCACGCCCAGCTTGCCGTTGGGCAGAGTGTCGACGATGCGCGCAGCAAGGCCCGGCACCGGCGTGCCGGCTGGCAGTGTTCCGCACCCGGGGCTGTTGCGCTCGCCGCACAGGGCCACGCTGTCGAAGCGGGTGGTGTAGCGGTCCAGGCGCACGCCGGCGGTGACCTGCCAGCGCTGGCCGAACTTCAGCGTGTCGAAGACATAGGCGGCGGCGGTGTCGGTGGTGCCGGTGTTCCAGGCGCCGGTTTCCGCGTAGAGCAGGCCGCCCACGCGCGGGTCGGGATGGTAGAGGTTCGCGGCCGGCCAGGTGCTTCCGTCCAGCGGCGCGACATCGATGTCCGAGGCCTTCTCCTCGGTCAGTTCCAGGCCCGCGCTCAGGTTGTGGATCACCGCCCCGGTGGCGAAGTTCGCCGTGAAGTTGGTCTGGTTGGTAAGGATGCGGTTGGACTGGCGCTTGAAGGTCGGCAGGCTGCGTGCGATGGACCAGGTCGAGGGATCGGCCAGCTCCGGCGTGAGCAGGTTGCCGGGGTCCGCGCGGAAGGAGGTCAGCAGGTAGTCCTGGTGCGTGCGGCCCCAGCGCGTGGTGTTGCGCAAGGCGAGGTCGGGGCTAAACTCGTGTTCGATGATCAGCGTGAGCATGTCCGCGGTGACGCGGTCATGGTCCTGCGCGGTGCCGTAGAAGTTCTCGCTGTCGACGCGCGGGGCCTGGCCGATCTGTGGCCGTTCCGGATCGGGGCTGGTGTAGCCCGGCAGGCCGATCGTGGGCACGCCGCCGTCCGGCACGTTGTTCTGCTTGATGTGCAGGGCGTCCAGGAAGACGCGCGTGGGTGTGCCCAGGCCAAAGGCGAGCGAAGGCGCGACGCCCCAGCGGCGGTTGCGCACGCGGTCGCGACCGGGCACGCCGCTGTCCTGGCCGACGACATCCAGGCGGAACGCGCTGCTGTCCCCGAAGCGGCGGTTGAGGTCCGCCGTGGCGCGCTGCTGCTGGCCGCTGCCGTAGGCGAGCGAGGCGCCGGCGCGGTCGGCGAGCATCGGCTGGCGGGTCACCATGTTGACCGCGCCGGTCGGTGCGGTGCGGCCGTATTCGGTGCCGTCCGGGCCCTTGGTCACCTCCACCTGCTCGATGTTGAACAGGTCGCGCGAGATCGAACCCAGGTCACGCACACCGTCGACGAAGATGCTGCCGGACGTATCGAAGCCGCGCATGTAGATGCCGTCGCCGGTGGTGGTGCTGCCGTTCTCGCCGACGTAGAAGGTGCCCACGCCCGGGCTGTTGCGCAGCGCCTCGGTCAGCGTGGTCGCGCCCTGCTGCTCGAACAGGTCGCGGGTGATGATGCCGATGGTCTGCGGGGTATCGAGCAACGGCTGGGTGAACTTGGGCGAATCGACCATGTCGGCACGGTAGTCCGCGCCGCGCGTCGCGTGGACCTCGACGCCGGGCAGGCGCTTGGCGTCGCGCACCTGCGGATCGGTGGCGTCGGGGCTGCCGGCGTGGGCGGGCGCGGCGAACGCGAGGCCGGTGAGCAGGCTTGCGGCGACGCTGCGGGTAAGCGCGGACGGGCGGGTCGGGTGCTTGCGTCTGGTGATGCAGGCCATGGGTGTCCTTGTCTGGCGAATGCGCAAGTCGCGAAGATTAATGAGAATGATTTGCAATAACAAGCGGGCGATTCGGTAGGAACGCGCTTGTGCGCGGCCGCCATGCATCCCGGTCGCGCACAGGTGCGCTCCTACAGGGAGAGGCCGGGGCTTGCTGGTGCGACGGTGTGCTTGCGGCCGGGTGTAGGAGCGCCCCTGTGCGCGGCGCAAAGCGATGCCGCATGGTCGCGCACAGGGTGCGCTCCTACAGCCCGCGGCGTTCGCGTGGCAGCACGGCAAAAAAAAGGCCCCGCCGGGGCGGGGCCTTTCGAGGACTGGCAGTCCCTCCCGAGGGAGGGTGGCGACTTACCAGATCTTCACCTGCTTATCGCCCGAGCGGACCATCGCGTCGCCCGGCTTGCACTGGAACGCGGTGGCGAAGGCGTCCATGTTGGACGGCGCACCGATCGCACGCAGCGAGGCGGGGGCATGCGGGTCGGTGTTCAGACGCAGCAGCGCTTCCTTCTCGCGGATGCTGCCGCGCCACACGCGGGCCCAGTTGAGGAAGAAGCGCTGGTCCTGGGTGTAGCCGTCGATCTTCGAGCCGGCTTCCTCGGGGTTCTGCTTCAGCGCGATCTGCAGCGCGTCGTAAGCCGAGTTCAGACCGCCCAGGTCGCCAATGTTCTCGCCCAACGTCAGCTGGCCGTTGACGTGCGCGTCGGGCTTGTCCTTGATCGGGGTGTAGGCGTTGAACTGCGCCACCAGCTTGTCCGCGCGCTCGTCGAACTTGGTGCGGTCGGCCTTGGTCCACCAGTTGACGTTGTTGCCTTCGCCGTCGAACTGGCTGCCCTCGTCGTCGAAGCCGTGGCTGGCCTCGTGGCCGATCACCGCACCGATGCCGCCGTAGTTGATTGCGTCGTCGCCGTTGGCATAGAAGAACGGCGGCTGCAGGATCGCGGCCGGGAAGTTGATCGTGTTGTCGGTCGGGTTGTAGTACGCGTTGACCGTCTGCGGGGTCATGCCCCATTCCTTGCGGTCGGTCGGCTTGCCGATCTTGTTGGTGTCGTACTGGTAGTTGTACTTGGCGGCGGCCATCACGTTGCCGTAGTAGTCACCCTGCTTGATGTCCAGGCCGGACCAGTCACGCCATTTCTCGGGGTAGCCGATCTTAGGCAGGAACGTGCTCCACTTGGCGATGGCCTTGGTCTTGGTCTCCGGGCTCATCCAGTCGAGGTTCTCGATGCGCGCCTTCAGGGCGTTGCGCACGTTGTCGACCAGCACCTGCGCGCGTTCCTTGGCCTCGGGCTTGAACATCTTGTCGACGTAGAGCTGGCCCAGCGCCATGCCCATCGAGCCGTTGACGGCGCCGAGCACGCGCTTCCAGCGCGCCTTCTGCTCCGGCTGGCCCGAGAGGGTCTTGCCGTAGAAGGCGAACTTGTTGTCCTGGAAGGATTTGGACAGAAGCGGCGAGGCGTCGTCGATCACGTGGAAGCGCAGATAGGCCTGCCACTGGTCGATCGGGGCGGTGGCCAGCAGCTTGTCGAATTCGGCGAAGAACTTCGGCTGCGACAGCGAGAAGCCCTTGTCGATCTTCACGCCCTGGGCATCGAAGAACTTCTCCCAGCTGAAGTGCGGAGTGATCTTGTCCGCTTCCTTGACGCTGACGAAGTGGTACTGGTGCTCGGGCGTGCGCAGTTCGACCGGGGCGAACGAGGCGTTGGCCAGCTTGGCTTCAAAGGCCATGACCTGGTTGGCCTGCTTCTTGGCGTCGGCCGCCGGGACGCCGGTCAGCTCGAGCGACTTGGCGATGTAGTCCAGGTACGCGGCGCGCTGCTCGGCGTACTTGGCGTCGGTGTAGTAGTCCTTGGTCGGCAGGCCCAGACCGCTCTGGAAGGTGTAGCCGATCTGCATCGAGGCGTTCTTGAAATCGGCGCCGGAGCCGAAGGAGAACACCTGCATGTCGCCGTTGCTGAAGCTCTTGTTGAGGTAGTCGGCCACGTCACTGCCGTTCTTCAGCGCGGCGATGGCATCGAGCTTGGGCTTGATCGGGTCGAAGCCGGCCTTCTCGATCGCCGCCTCGTCCATGCCCGAGGCGTACAGGTAGCCGATCTTCTGCTGGATCGAGCCGGCCTGCGCACTGGCGGCGCTCTTAGCGGCGTTGTCGACGATCTCGTGCTGGGTGTTGAGGCTGTCCTCGGCCAGCTTGTCGAACGCGCCCCAGCGGGTGCGGTCGGACGGGATCGGGTTGGCGGCCACCCACTTGGCGTTGACGAACTGGTCGAAATCCGCGCAGGCCTCGTTCATCGGGCCCAGTTCGCTGACGTCGAACACGCTGGTGGGCGCACCGGCCATCGCCGTGGTGCCGGCCGAAGCGGGCGCGCTGCTGCTGGCGGCAGGAGCCTGGTCGGCGTCGTGCTTGCCGCAGGCGGTCAGCGAAAGCGCCAGGCTCACCGCGAGCGCCAGCGGCTTCAGATACTGCTTGGACATGGATTTCCCTCTGTGTGGATCGCCGTTCGGCGGTTTCGTTGTTGCCGGCCACGTCCCCCACGGCGCGGCCATGACCGGTCACGCTAGGCCATTGGTCATGGGGCAGACAGTGTCAAAGGTCAGGGGTGGGGCGGGGCGTCGTGGTTGCGAGCGGGTTCCTGCAGGAGCGTGCCTGGATGCGACAGGCCGACCACGCGCGGCACCGCGGTCGCGAGCAGGTGTGCTGCTACAGGACCTTCCGCGTTGCGGCGGGCAGGGTGTCGGGCGCCACCGCGCCTCCCGAGATGATGAAGGCCATGCCCTGGTCCATCGTCCAGTCGGTCGGTATCAGCGCCTCCACCGGTAGGGTCAGCAGGAAGCCGCCGGTGGGGTTGGGCGTGGTCGGCACGAACACCGCGGCCATCTCGCGACCGCTGCCTTCCTCGGTCATCAGCCGCGTGACGAATCCGATCGCCTTGGTTCCGGGGTGCGGGAAGTCGACCAGCACGACCCGTTGCACGCCCGAGGGCTTCTGCTGCAGCACCGCCATCAGTTTCTTGGTGCCGCCGTAGATGGTCTGCACCAGCGGGATACGCTGCAGCAGGGCGTCGAACGTCTCCAGCAACCGCTGCCCGATCACCCGACTGGCCAGGAAGCCGAGCAGGTACAGCGCCAGCAGGGTGATCAGCAGCGCCACGATGGAGGTGAACCACGCGCTGCCCAGCGCGGCGGCGGTTTCCGGCGCCACCAGTGCCAGCGCGCCGAGCGCCGCGGCGACCATCGGTGCGCCGATGCCGGCCAGGAACCCCAGCACGAACTTGAACACGGTCCAGGTCACCCACAGCGGGATGAAGGTAAGCAGGCCGGTGAGCAGGTAGCGTTTGACGCGCAGGCGCGGCATGGGGATTCAGGGAGTGGGAAAGCCCGCATTGTAGGCCGCGCCGCACGACCCTGTAGGAGCGCACCTGTGCGCGACCGCCATGTGCGGTGAGGGGCGTGCCGTGCGCTCTTGCGTGTGGTCCTCTTTCCGCGCAGGTATCCGGCAGAAGGGGAGAGACTGCGCGAGCTTCGGCATGGCGGTCGCGCACAGGTGCGCTCCTGCAGGGGCCATGTGATTTTTCTCCGCGCCCGGCGAATCATGCTGTGGACAGGAGCACGGACGACGCCATGAACGACCACCAACGCCAGTTCGAAACCTTGCTGCAGGAACACCGCGGCATCGTCTTCAAGGTGGCCAGTGTCTACGCGCACGGCCGCGAGGACCGCAACGACCTGGCGCAGGAGATCGCGGTGCAGCTGTGGCGCTCGTTCCCGGGTTTCGATGCGGCACGCGCGAAGTTCTCCACCTGGATGTACCGCGTGGCCCTCAACGTGGCGATCTCGCATGTCCGAAGGGCCCGCCGCGAACAGCGCCTGGAGCCGCTCGATGCCGTGCACCTGGAGCTGCCCGGGGAGGCGGACGTGTCACAGCCGGACGAACGGTTGGTGGCGCTGTACGCGTTCGTTGGCCAGCTCGACCCGCTCAACCGCGCGTTGATCCTGCTCTACCTGGAGGACCGCAGCTACGGAGAAATCGCCCAGGTTCTGGGCATCAGCGAAACCAACGTGGCCACCAAGATCGGCCGCATCAAGCAGAAGCTGCGCGGACAGATGACCGCGGCGGCAATCACCGGAGCATGACCATGGAACTGGATGAGATGAAGCAGGCCTGGCAGTCGCTGGATCGTCAACAGGAGCGGCAGTACGAGCTGGGTTTGCTGCTCTTCCGCCAGGGGCGGGCCGATCGCCTGCGCCGGCACCTGCGGCCGCTGCTGTGGGGCCAGTCGTTGCAGATCGCATTCGGCGTGGTTGCGATGCTGTGGGGCGTCGTTTTCTGGGGCACGCGCCTTGGGGAATGGAAGGCGATGGCCTGCGGCATCGCGATGCAGGCATATGGCATCTTGATGGTGGCCTTCGCCGGCCGCCTGCTGCACCTGTTGCACGGCATCGACCTGGCCGGGCCGGTGCTGGAGATCCAGCGTCGACTGGCCGCGATGCGCGTGTGGCGGTTGAAAGTGGAGGCGCCGGTACTGGTGTTGCTGGGGGCCTTCATGTGGATCCCTGCGATCCTGATGTTGATGCTTGGCGCAACCGAACGCGCCGGCGTCGACATGTGGCGCGAGGCGCCGGACCTGCCGCTATGGCTGGTGCTCAATGGGTTCCTTGCGCTCGCGCTTGCCGCGCTGACCGCCTGGCTACTTCGTCGCGCGGGACGGGCGCGTTGGCTGGAAGGCCAGCTCGCCGGCAGTGCGATCCGTAACGCCCAGGTTGCTCTGGACGAACTCGCCCGCTTCGAGCAGGACACGTAGGGTGGGCTTGAGTCCATCTTTGCCGTGGCGAGCGGTGGGCTGAAGCCCACCCTACGGGGTGCGCGCCCTGGGCTTGAGCCGCACGTAGAGCTGCTTGCGCACAAGGGCGACGACCTCGCCGGAAGCAGTGGTCACTTCGGTCTCGAACCAGCGCAACACCTTGTCGCCGGCCGCAGCGGCGGTGCGTAGTTCCGCGACTAAGGCGTCAGTCAGGTGGAAGGAGGCGTATACGTCCTCGCGGCCGGGTGACACGAAGTCGATCGTGCCGGCCTTGTCCCAGACGTAGTAGTCGCTGCCCAGGCGGTGCATTGTCAGCAACATCCAGAACGGGTCGGTCATGGCGAACAGGTTGCCGCCGAACTGGCTGCGCACGTAGTTGCGGTTCCACGGGCGCAGGCGCAGCACGACGCGCGCGCGGGACCAATCCTCGTTGAGTTCCAGCACGCGGATGCTGTTGAACAGGAACGGCGGCCAGAGGTTGAGCAGGCGGCGGAAGGTGGTGGGGCGCATCGGGAAGCCGGCAAAAGGCCAGTTTAACGTACGCTTGCGTATGGGTCGCGATGTCTCGCGTGGGAGGCCTCGGTGCGATGGCCGCGGCAGTCGTGCTCAGAGGCGCTGCTGCAAGGAGATGGCCCGCTTTGTAGGAGCGCACCTGTGCGCGACCGTGGACCTCCCGCTCGCGCACAGGTAACTGCCTGGCGGAGGGTCAGAACAACAGCGAAGCCATGCGCCGGCGATAGCGGCCCACCAGCTCGGCGTCGTCCAGCGTGGCGAAGGCGGCCAGCAGGCGCTTCTTCGCGCCGCCCTCGTTCCAGTCGCGCGCCTTTTCCAGGATCGCCAGGAACTGGTCCAGGCCGGCCGCCGGGTCGTCTTCCAGCAGCAGGCGCACGCCGAGCAGGTCGCGCGCGGCCCAGTCGGCCGGGTCAGCCTGCACCCGCTGGCGCAGCTCGGCCAGCGAGGGCGCGCCTTCCAGCGCGCGGGCCAGGTCCAGCTGACTGCGCAGGCGCACGGCGCGTGCATCGGTGGCGAGATTGGCCGGCAGCGCGTTGAGTTCGGCTTCGGCGGCATCGGCCTGGCCACTGCGCATCAGTGCCAGCGCCAGGTCGAGCTTGAGTTCGGCACGTTCCGGTTCGGCGGCAATTTCCTGCTGCAGGCGGTTGATTGCCTGCGCGGGATCTTCTTCCCCGGTGGCTTCAGGTTCGGCAGTCGCCTCGCCCTCCAGCGGCTGTACGTGGCGGGAGAGGAACTCGCGCAATTCGCCCTCGGGCAGCGCGCCGGCGAAACCATCGAGCAGCTGGCCGTCCTTGACCATCATGACCGTCGGAATGGAGCGGATGCCGAACATCGCCGCCAACTCCTGGTTCTTGTCCACGTCCACCTTGCCCAGGCGGAACGCGCCGTTGTACTCGGCAGCGAGCTTTTCCAGCATCGGGCCCAGCGTCTTGCACGGGCCGCACCAGGTCGCCCAGAAATCCACCAGCACCGGAGTGGTCATCGAGGCGCGCAGCACCTCGGTCTCGAAGTTGGCCGTGTCGATGTCGAAGACGTGGGCTTGGGCGGCGGCAGTCACGTGAGCTCTCCAGGAAAGGAAGGTCCGACATCGGGGCACCGGCCAGCATATCAAGTGGACGCCCACTTCCCTCCAGCGCGGGGCTGCGAAGCGCACTCACTCGCTTCGACTCCACGGCCGGGAGCGGATTGCGGGGGATCTTTCCTGCGAGGAATCACCTCCCGCATCCACCCTGCGTCGCGCGATTTGCGAGAATGGCCCGATGAGCACGCCCGAACACGGTCTTGCCCCCATCGACGCGACCGACAGCGCCGCAGCCGGGCGACTGCATGCCTCGTCCCGCCGCCTGGTGATCTGCGAGCACTGCGACACGGTGCATCGCAGCCACGCGCTGGCGCCAGCGGAGACCATGCGCTGCGTGCGCTGCGGCGCGCTGCTGGCGCGCTACCACGTGCTCAACGCCGACGGCATGCTGGCGCTGGTCCTCACGGCATTGATCGTGTTCCTGATTGCCAACGTGTGGCCGGTGGTCACCCTGGGCCTGGGCTCGCAGCAGAGCAGCGCCACGCTGTGGGGCACCATCCTGATGATGTGGGAGCAGGGCGCACAGCTGGTCGCGGTGGTCGCCGCGGCCACCTTGTTCTTTTTTCCGCTCAACAAGATGCTGATGCTTGGCTGGGTGCTGCTGTTCGCGCGCAACGGCCGGCGCGCGCCGGGCTTCGCCTCCATCATGAAGACGCTTTTCCACCTGCAGCCGTGGACCATGACCGAGGTATTCGTGCTTGGCGCGCTCGTCTCGATCGTCAAGGCGCGCGCGTATTTCGACGTACAGCCGGACCCGGGCATCTGGGCCTACGGTGTGCTCACGCTGCTGATCACGGTGTTCTCGGGCATCGACCTGCGCCGGCTGTGGGACGTGACGGAGCCGCGCGCGTGAGCCGCGCCCCGCGCGCGCAGGAGCTGGGCATCATCGGCTGCCACGTGTGCGGTCTGGTTTGCCGTGCGCCTGCCGGCGACGATGCGGCCTGCCCGCGCTGCGGCGCGGCGCTGCACCGGCGCAAGGGGAACAGCATCGCGCGCACCTGGGCGCTGCTGGTCGCGGCATTCATCCTCTACATCCCGGCCAACGTGCTCCCGATCATGCGCACGGTGAGCCTGGGCGACGTGGACGACAACACCATCATCAGCGGCGTGGTGGAGCTGTGGGTCAAGGGCTCGCCGAGCCTGGCGGTGATCGTGTTCACCGCCTCGATCGTGGTGCCGATGACCAAGTTCCTCGTGCTGGGCACCTTGCTGGCCTGTACGCAACGCGGCAGCCGCTGGGCGCTGCGCCAGCGTGCCAAGCTGTATCGCGCGGTCGAGTTCATCGGCTACTGGTCGATGCTGGACGTGTTCGTGGTGGCGCTGCTCACGGCGCTGGTGCGCTTTGGCTTCTTCAGCCAGGTCGAGCCGCTGCCGGGCGTGGTGTTCTTTGGCCTGACCGTGATACTTACGATGTTCGCCTCCATGAGCTTCGACCCTCGATTGATGTGGGACATAACCGACGATGACTGAGCCGACCCCGCGCGAGGACTTGCCCGAGCCGGTGGTGCGCAAGCACCGCTTCAGCCTCTCGCTGATCTGGCTGGTGCCGGTGCTGGCCGCGCTGGTCGGCCTGTCGCTGGTGGTGCACGCCTGGCTGCAGGCGGGGCCGCAGATCACCATCACCTTCCAGACGGCCGAAGGCCTGGAATCCGGCAAGACGCCGGTCAAATACAAGAACGTGGTGATCGGCAAGGTCACCAGCCTGGAGTTGACCGACGATCGCGAGCGGGTGCGCGTCACGGTGGCGCTCAACAAGAGTGCGGCCAGCTTCGCCACCAAGGGCACGCGCTACTGGGTGGTGCGTCCGCGCATCGGCCTGGGCGGCGTGTCGGGCGTGGATACGCTGCTCTCGGGCGCCTTCATCGGCGCCGACGTGGGTGGTTCGCAGGACGAGCAGTACGACTTCAAGGGGCTGGAGTCGCCGCCGGCGGTGCTGCTCGGCGCGCCGGGCAGGAGCTTCGTGCTGCACACCGACGATCTGGGCTCGCTGGATATCGGTTCGCCGGTTTACTACCGGCGCATCCAGGTCGGCCGCGTGGTGTCCTACGCGCTGGACAAGGACGGCAAGGGCGTATCCCTGCACATCTTCGTCGACGGGCCCAACGACCGCTACGTCACCCGCGACACGCGCTTCTGGAACGCCAGCGGCGTCGACGTCTCGCTGGGTGCCAACGGATTGAAGCTCAATACGCAGTCGCTGGCGACGGTGATCGCCGGCGGCGTGGCCTTCGCCGAGCCCAAGGGCCCGCACGACAGCGCGCCCGCCGCCGAGGACGCGGACTTCGCGCTGTTCGACGACGAGGCCACCGCGCTGTCGCCGCCGGACGGCCCGCCGCGCTATATCCGCATGCGCTTCAACCAGTCGCTGCGCGGACTGGCGGTGGATGCTCCGGTGGAGTTCCTGGGCATCAACATCGGCAAGGTGGTATCGATCAACCTCGACTATGACGCAAGCGACGAGCGTTTCCCGCTCACCGTGGGTGCGGTGGTCTACCCGCAACGGCTGGGTCAGGCCTACGAGAAGCTGGCCGCGCAGGCGGGCATGAAGGACGGCCGCGTCGACATGGGGCGCATGTTCGGCCCGCTGGTTGCCCGCGGCCTGCGCGCGCAGGCGCGCACCGGCAACCTGTTGACCGGTCAGCTCTACATCGCGCTGGACTTTGTGCCCAAGGCGCCCAGGGCGCGCTTCGACGTGGCCGCGACGCCGATCGAACTGCCCACCGCGCCTGGCAGCTTCGACAAGTTGCAGGAGCAACTGGCGGACATCGTCACCAAGGTGCAGAAGATCCCGTTCGACAGCATCGGGCACAACCTGAACCAGACGCTGGCGGATATGGACCGCACGCTCAAGCAGGTGAACACCGGCGTGCTACCCGAGCTCAAGGGCACGCTCAAGGGCGCGCAGCGCACCCTGGGCAGCGCCGACAACGCGTTGTCGGCCGATTCGCCGCTGCAGCAGAACCTGGGCGGCACGCTGGAGGAGTTGCGCCGCATGGCCCGCTCTCTGCGCGCGCTGACCGACTACCTGGGCGTGCACCCAGAGGCGCTGATCCGCGGGCGGCCGGACGATCCGCCGCCGGCGCCACCCGAGCGCAACCACTCGCCCGCACGGCAAGGGAGCAAGCCATGATCCGCACGCGACACCTGCTGGCCGCCGCGCTGGCACTGGGGCTGGCCGCCTGCGCCTCCGAGCCGGCGCGCTACTACACGTTGCTGGCCCCGGCCCCGGCCGAGGCGGGCATGACGCCTCCCGCATCGTTCAATTTCGAACTGATGCCGGTCGGCATCCCGGCCCAGGTCGACCAGCCGCAGCTGGTGATCCGCCAGGGCGGGCAGGGCGTGGCACCGCTGTCCGGCCAACGCTGGATCGCGCCGCTGGCCGATGAGGTGCGGGCGGCGCTGTCGGCCGATCTTGCCCAGGCGTTGCACGCCCAGGACGCCACCGGTCTGCCCAGCGGCGGCAAGCCGCGGCTGCGCATCAAGGTCGACCTGCGCCGGTTCGATTCGGCGCCCGGCGACTACGCGCTGGTGGACGCCGCCTGGAGCGTGCGCCAATTGCAGGGCGACGCCATGCTCGCCTGCACCAGCCAGTTCCGCGAGCCGGTCGGGGCCGGCTACGACGCACTGGTCGAAGGCCACCAGCGTGCGCTGGCGAGGCTTGCCGGGGAGATCGCCCAGGTTGCCGGACCGGTCGCAGCCGGCCAGTCGCCCGGCTGTCCGTAAGGGGTATCGCCCAAGGCGCCCCCATCCGCCTGTCGGCACCTTCCCCCGCGTTCGCGGGGGAAGGCTCGGTAGCGTGGCGACGCGCCTTGGTCCTTCCTCCTTCGCGGGAGAAGCTCGAAAGCCGCGACCGCCATGATCCTTCCCCCGTTCACGGGGGAAGGTGCCCGAAGGGCGGATGGGGGAGACCTTGCGACGGACCCACCAGTGCCGTCCCGTCTTGGCTCCAGGCGGGCGCTGGGCTAGGCTGACGGGTTCCCGCCGCGGCGTTCCCGACCGGCCGCGCGAGCCCCCCAGCAAGGCACCGGACACATGCAGGACTCCCACGAACAGGCTTCGAACGAACAGGGCTACCAGCCGCAGGCGGTGGAAACCGCCGCGCAGCAGTACTGGAGCGCGAACCACGCCTACGAGGTGGTCGAAGACCCCTCGCGGCCCAAGTTCTACTGCCTTTCGATGCTGCCGTATCCGTCCGGCGCGCTGCACATGGGCCACGTGCGCAACTACACCATCGGCGACGTGATCAGCCGCTACCAGCGGATGAACGGCAAGAACGTCCTGCAACCGATGGGCTGGGACGCGTTCGGCCTGCCGGCGGAAAACGCCGCGATCAAGAACCGGACCGCGCCGGCCAAGTGGACGTACAGGAACATCGAGCACATGCGCGAGCAGTTGAAGCGCATGGGCTTCGCCTACGACTGGACGCGCGAGTTCGCCACCTGCCGACCCGAGTACTACCGCTGGGAACAGTTGATGTTCACGCGGTTGATGAAGAAGGGCATGGCCTATCGCAAGAACGCGGTAGTCAACTGGGATCCGGTCGACCAGACCGTGCTCGCGAACGAGCAGGTCATCGACGGCCGCGGCTGGCGCTCCGGCGCGCTGGTGGAAAAACGCGAGATCCCGCAGTGGTTCCTCAAGATCACCGACTATGCGCAGGAACTGCTCGATGGCCTGGACACGCTGCCGGGTTGGCCCGAGGCGGTCAAGACCATGCAGCGCAACTGGATCGGCCGGTCCGAAGGCATGGAGATCCACTTCGCCGTCGAGGGCGAGGCCGAGCCGCTGACCGTCTTCACCACGCGCCCGGACACGCTGCTGGGCGTCTCCTTCGTCTCGATCGCCGGCGAGCATCCGCTCGCGCTCAAGGCGGCGCAGGGCAACGAGCGGCTGGCCGCGTTCCTGGAAGAGCTCAAGCACGGCGGCGTCTCCGAGGCCGAACTGGAAACCCAGGAAAAGCGCGGCATGGACACCGGCCTGCGCGCCATCCACCCGATCACCGGCGAGCCGATTCCCGTGTGGGTGGCCAACTTCGTGCTGATGGGCTACGGCACCGGCGCGGTAATGGCGGTGCCCGGGCACGACCAGCGCGACTGGGAATTCGCGCAGAAGTATTCGCTGCCGATCCGCATGGTCATCGTCGACCGTGGCGTGGTCGATGCGCTGGCCGAGATCGGCCACGACCTGAAGACCGGCGTGCGCGCGGACGCGATGCGCAATGCGCTGGAAGGCGCGCGGACCGATGCGGTCGTCACCTCGGCGGCGCTCGGCACGGTGCAGGAGTTCGAGCGCCGCATCCAGGAAGATGGCGCTCATACCGAGCGCGGCATCCTTGTCAATTCGGGCGACTACGACGGGCTTGATTTCGCGCAGGCCTTCGAGGCCATCGCCGACCATCTGGAGCGCGAGGGCAAGGGCCAGCGCCGGGTCAACTGGCGCCTGCGCGACTGGGGCGTCAGCCGCCAGCGCTACTGGGGTTGCCCGATCCCGGTGATCTACTGCGGCACGTGCGGCGCGGTGCCGGTGCCGGAGGAGCAGTTGCCGGTGGTGCTGCCCGAGGACGTCGAGTTCTCAGGCGTCCAGTCGCCGATCAAGGCCGATGCGCAGTGGCGCAAGTGCGCCTGCCCGCAGTGCGGCGGCCCGGCCGAGCGCGAGACCGACACCTTCGACACCTTCATGGAGTCGAGCTGGTACTACGCCCGCTACACCAGCCCGGGCGCCCAGGCCCAAGTCGATGCGCGCGCCAACTACTGGCTGCCGGTGGATCAGTACATCGGCGGCATCGAGCACGCGATCCTGCACCTGCTCTACTTCCGCTTCTATCACAAGCTCCTGCGCGACGCGGGGCTGGTGCACTCGGACGAACCGGCCACCAACCTGCTGTGCCAGGGCATGGTCATCGCCGAAACCTTCTATCGCGAAAACGACGATGGCTCGAAGGACTGGATCAATCCGGCCGATGTCGAGATCGAGCGCGACGAACGCGCGCGCGTCGTCGGCGCCCGCCTGAAGGCAGACGGCCAGCCGGTGCAGATCGGCGGCATAGAGAAGATGTCCAAGTCCAAGAACAACGGCGTCGATCCGCAGGCGATGGTGCAGAAGTTCGGCGCCGACACGGTGCGCCTGTTCTCCATGTTCGCGGCGCCGCCGGAGCAGTCGCTGGAATGGAGCGAGGCCGGAGTGGAAGGCATGGCGCGCTTCCTGCGCCGCTTCTGGCGCGAAGTCACGACGCACGCCTCGCAACCGGATCATCCGGTGGTCGACCCGGCCGCGCTCGACGCCGGCCAGAAGGCGATGCGACGGCAGCTTCACGAGACCATCCAGAAGGTCGGTGACGACCTGGGCCGCCGGCACTCCTTCAATACCGCCATCGCGGCGCTGATGGAACTGCTCAATGCGCTGGGCAAGTTCACCGACATGAGCGAGCAGGGCCGCGCAGTGCGCCACGAGGCGCTCGAGGCGATGGTGCTGCTGCTGAACCCGGTGGTGCCCCATATCAGCCACGCGCTGTGGCAGGTGCTGGGTCACCCCGAGACGGTGCTGGAAAACGTGTCCTGGCCGCAGCCGGATCCGGCTGCGCTGGTGCGCGATTCGGTCACGCTGGCGGTGCAGATCAACGGCAAGCTGCGCGCTACCATCGAAGTGCCGGCCAACGTGTCGAAGGAAGAGGCCGAGGCCATGGCGCGCGCGCAACCGCAAGTGCAGGCGCACCTGGACGGACTGACCGTGCGCAAGGTGATCGTGGTGCCTGGCAAGATCGTCAACATCGTCGCGGGATGAACCCCATGAACCGTCTGTTCCGAGCCTCGCTGCTGCTCTGCACCCTCGCGCTGTCGGCGTGCGGTTTCCACCTGCGCCAGAGCGCTGCGCTGCCGACCTCGATGCAGCGCATGCACCTGACCGTGAGCGGCGCCGGAAGCCTGCAACGCGACCTGGCCCGTGCGCTGGAGGATTCCGGCGTCACGATCGAGGACCAGGGCGGCGAGGGCATCGCCGAGTTGAAGATACCCGTCGCCGCATTCAGCACAGACACCCTGAGCGTCAGCGGCGGCGCCCGCGTGACCGAATACAGCGTGCACTATCAGGTCCGTTTCGAAGTCGATGACAGCAACGGACAGTCGCTGGTGGCGCAGCAGCGCATCGACATGTCGCGTGACTTTAGCTACGACGCGCTCAACACGGTCGGTACCGACGCGCAGGTGGAAGAGATCCGCCGCAGCCTCAACGACGACATGGTGCAGGCGATCCTGTTCCGCCTGCAGGCCGCCGGCCGCCACTCGATGGCCGAACCCGCCGCGGCGTCCAGCGCCGGCTGACATGCCGTTGTCGTCCGCCCAGTGGAACAAGGTGCTGGCGTCTGAACGCCTGGCGCCGGTGTACCTGCTTGCGGGCGAGGAATTGCTCGTGCTGGAGGCGGCGGACGCATTGCGTGCGCGCGCCCGTGAGCTCGGCTATGCCGAGCGGGAGGTGCTCGAAGCGGGCCAGCATTTCGACTGGGATGACCTGGCACGCTCCGCCGCCGGCATGTCGCTGTTCGCCAGTCGCCGCCTGCTCGACCTGCGTCTGCCGACCGGGCGGCCGGGCGTGGAGGGCGCCAAGGCGATCACCGCGTTCTGCGCCAACCCGCCGCCCGACGTGACCCTGCTGATTACCGCGGTGGAATGGAGCAACAAGCACGACGGGGCATGGTCGAAAAAGGTCGACGCCACTGGCGTGCAGGCCATTTTCAACGCGCCCAAGCCACAGGAGTGGTCTTCGTGGATCGGCGCGCGGCTCGCCTCACGCGGGCTCACCGCCACGCCCGACGCGGCCGCGCTGCTGGCCGAACGCGTCGAGGGCAACCTGCTCGCCGCGGCGCAGGAGATCGACAAGCTGGTCGTGCTGCACGGCAGCGGCCGCATCGACGCGGCCGAGATGGAAAACCTGGTTGCCGACAGCGCGCGCTACGACGCCTTCAAACTTACCGACGCCGCCTTTGCCGGCGACGGCGGCCGCGCGCTGCGGATCCTCGCCGGCCTGCGTGGCGAGGGCGAGGACCTGATCCCGCTGATGGGCTGGCTGGTCAACCAACTGCAGCTCGCGCTGCGCCTGGCCAACGCCCGCGACTTTGCCCAGCAGGCACGCGCCGAACGGCTGTGGCCGGCGCGCGAGCAACTGTTCCGCAAGGCCCTGCGGCGCGCACCGCGCGAGCACTGGCTGGCCTGCCTGGCCCGCGCCTCGCGCATCGACCGCATGGCCAAGGGCCGCGAGTGGGGCGAGCCGTGGCTGGAGGCCGAGCGCCTGATCGCCGCCATCGCCGAGCCGCGGGCTGCCGCGGCGCTGGGATGAACCCGCGCTTCGCGCCCGCTCCCGGTCAGGGAGAGTGGCCGGGCTTCGCGACATGGCGCATCCCTGCCGGGGATCGAAAACACCGAGGCGATAATCTCCGCGGCGCTGGGGCGAGCGTGCATCTTGCGCCCTCTCCCCGCCGGGGAGAGGGCCGGGGTGCGGGGTCGGGGCTCGCGGTGGTGTCGATCGACGCCAAGCCGCAAAGCCGGATCGTCCCTCGCCCGATGCCCGCTTCGACGCGGCGTGGCCCCTCACCCCAACCCTCTCCCCGGAGGGGAGAGGGAGCAGGGCTCCCATGCGTCCCCTAGCCATCCTCGGCGGCACCTTCGACCCCATCCACATCGCCCACCTGGCGGTGGCATGGGAGGCAGCCGAGCTGCTGGACGCCGAAGTGCGCCTGATGCCCGCGGCCATACCGCCGCACCGCCCGCCGCCGATCGCTGAAGCAACCACCCGCGTAGCGATGCTGCGGGCGGCGCTGGACGGGCAGGAGCGGCTCGGCCTGGATACCCGCGAACTGGCGCGGGGCGGTCCGTCCTACACCATCGACACCCTCGCCGAACTGCGCGCTGAAGAGGGCGATCGGCCGATCGTGCTGCTGCTGGGTGCCGACGCTTTCGCCGGCCTGCCGGCCTGGCACCACTGGCACGCGCTGTTCGACGCCGCCCATATCGGCGTGCTCTCGCGCCCGGGCGTCGCGCGCCACTGGCCGACGGAACTGACCAAAGAGGTGCAAGTCCGCCAGGTCACGGACCCGCGCAAATTGCGCAAGCAACCGGCGGGGAAGATCGTCGAGCTGGAAGTCACGCCGCTCGACATCTCGGCCACCCGCATCCGCGCCCTGCTGGCAGCCGGACGCGACCCGCGCTACCTGTTGCCCGAGGCCCTGTTCGACGATCCGGCGCTGCTGGCGCCGTACCGCGAGCAGGTTTCCCGCGAGAAGTTACCTTGACCGCCACCGTGCGGAACATGGCGCACAGCGACCGCGACGCCTGACTGGCCTGTGCATGCGGTGCCGGCCGAAACCGAGGACCAACTGCTCGGCCTGGCGCACTACTGCTCCACCGCCGCACGATCAGCATCGAGCCGAACTGCTGCCTGCAAGACCTTTGCAGCGTCCCGCCATGCGCGGGCGTCGCGTCGACCGCTTCCCGCCGCTGACGCGTACTCGCGGGAAGACTCCCTATCGAGCCTTCCCCCGCCTGCGGGGGAAGGTGCCGAAGGCGGATGGGGGAAGCCTCGCCACAAACTGACACCGATCGAGGCGGTCTACGTGCGGCACGCGCGGCCGTCTGCCGGCCGGTGTTCTGGCAGACACACGACAGCAATGTCTCGGCCCCGGCGTTCTGCGACAGACTCCCCGAACGCCCGGGCCTCCTCGTCCATCGCCGCGACGTGTAGCCCGAGATCAACCGGCCCGCGGCACGAAGCGCAGCGCCACCGAGTTCATGCAGTAGCGCAGCCCGGTCGGCTCGGGGCCGTCGGTGAAGACGTGGCCCAGGTGGCTGTCGCAGCCGGCGCAGCTGACCGCGGTGCGCTCCCAGCCGAACATGCGGTCGGTGCTCTCGACGACGTTCTGCTTCGCGATCGGTTGCCAGAAGCTGGGCCACCCGGTACCCGAGTCGAACTCGGTAGCGGCGTCGTAGAGCGCCGTGTCACAGGCCAGGCAACGGAACAGGCCGGGCACCGGCGGCCGCTCGTGCGGCCCGCTGAAAGCGCGTTCCGTACCATTGCGGCGCATCACGTAATACGAGGCCTCCGGCAGGCGCTCGCGCCACTGCGCATCGGTAAGCACCAGCTTGCGCACGTGGCAGGGCCCGAGGTGATGGCCGTCGTCGGCAAAGCATTCCAGCAGCAGGTCCTTGCCGTTCGTGGCGACCGGCGCGGACGGCGCGGAGCGGGCGGACAGCCGCGGGATCAGCACGCCGCCGCCCACCGCGGCAAGCGCGCCGCCGGTAAGCGCGGCGCCCAGGAAACGACGCCGTTCCATGGCAACGATGTCGTCGGTGCGTGACATGGCGACCTCCAGGGGATCAACCGAAAGTGAAGGCGTACGCGCGCACGCCCGGATCGAGGAAGGTGATCTCGAACAGCCGCTCGCCGCTGCCGTGCTGCTGCCGCACGAGCTGGTACAGGCGCTGCTCGGTGACCGTGCCGTAGCCGTCCGCGTCGACATCCATGCCGTGGTCCGCGCCTGGCGGCTTGCCGTCGAGAGTGACGCGGAAACGCACCGGCTTGCCGTCGGCGCCGGGGCCGAGCACCAGGTGCAGGTCGCGGCCACGGAAGCGGTAGACGATGCGCCCGCCGGCGCGCTCGAGCTGCGCGTTCTCGGCGTGCACGGTCCAGCGACCGTCCAGCGACCACTGTCCCGGCAGCAGCGTGGCCGGCGCGTGGTAGTCCCAGGCGTCGTCGTGGGCCACCTGGCCGCCGGCGAAGTGCGCGGCGCGGGCATAGCCGACGTAGGTTTCGGGCGAGCGCATCGGGTCACCCGAACCGGCCGCCTGCGCGCCGCGGCTGCCCGGCTGCACATACCCGCCGGGAAGATCGTGATAGCCGGCTTCGGTGAGCAGCTCGCGAATGCGGTCCTCGCTGGTGGCATAGCCGCCCTCGCCGAAATGGTGCGCGCGGATGTTGCCCCTGGCGTCGATGAAGTAATGCGCCGGCCAGTACTGGTTGTCGAAGCCTTGCCAGATGGCGTAGTCGTTGTCGAGCGCGACGGGGTAGTCCACACCCAGCTCCTTGACCGCGCGCGCCACATTGGCCGGCTCCTTCTCGAAGGCGAACTCCGGCGCGTGCACGCCGATCACCACCAGCCCGTGGTCCTTGTACTTGTCGTACCAGCCGCGCACGTAAGGCAGCGAGCGCAGGCAGTTGATGCAGGAATAGGTCCAGAAATCGACCAGCACCACCTTGCCGCGCAGCGCTTCGCGGGTGAGCGGCGGCGTGTTGAGCCAGCCGGTGGCGCCGGCCAGCGACGGCATCTCGCCTTCCACCGGCAGCGGCGTGCCGGCCGCGTGCACTGGCTCCGGCGCGGGCGGCGGGCGGGTGGCGTCGAGCAGCTTCTGTTCGAAGCCTCCGGTGTTGGCGAGCGCCACGCGGGTGAGCAGGCCGGTATCCAGCCCAAGCGCGATCGCCGCCACACCAACCAGCACCAGCACGCCGAGCACGCGACGTACCCATTCGCCGGCGCCGAGCGAGCGCTTCATCAGGGCGAACACCTGGCCGCCGATCAGCAACGCCAGCGCGAGCGAAGTGGCCGCGCCGGCCGCATAGGTGAGCAGCAGCAGCGTGGTCTGCACGCTGGCGCCGTTGAGCGCCGCGCCGGTCAGCAGCAGGCCGAGGATCGGCCCGGCGCAGGGCGCCCACAGCAGGCCGGTGGCGATGCCCAGCCCGGCGGCGGACCACACCGAGCCTTCGCTGTCGGTACGTTGCGAGAGCCGGTTGCCCAGCGCCACGAACGGCCGCGTCATCCACTCGGCCACCCGGGTCGAGAGCAGGGTGAGACCCAGCAACGCCAGCACCACCAGCGCAACGATGCGCCCGTACTGGTTGGCGCGCACGGCCCAGCCCCCGCCGACGGCCGCCAGCGTGGCGACCAGCGCGAAGGTGAGCGCCATGCCCAGCAGCATGGGCAGGCCGTTGCGCGCGAACGGGCGGTCGGCGCGTGCGAACACGAACGGCAGCACCGGGAGGATGCAGGGGCTCAGGATGGTCAGCACGCCGCCCAGGTAGGCGAGGATCAGTAACAGCATGGGTGGGTTTCCGAGGAGGAATGCCGGTTATTCGATCGACAAACGCGGGCGGTTACATCCGGACAGGAGCGCCCCCATCCGCCTGTCGGTGCCTTCCCTCGCGTTCGCAGGGGAAGGCCCGGTGGCGTTGCACCGCGCCCTGACTTCCCCAGCGGGAACGTGGCCTCGCACTTTGGTCCTTCCCCCGTGGGCGGGGGAAGGTGCCCGAAGGGCGGATGGGGGAAGCCTTGCCAAAAACCATCCCGGCGCCGCTTGCACGAATTTCTACGAGGTAACCGCACCCACGGATGCAGCGAATGCCGGGCATGCGACACGCGTTCCCACCATGCGGGGCTTGACCGCCACCGGCACCCTGGTCCTAGATGAGCGCTCTTCCCCCTGGGCGAGCGTCGACCCGGCCGTGCTTGCCGACCCTGCCAGCGACACTCCCGAACGCCGCCGCGCCGCCTGGATGGCCGCCGCGCAGGCGGGTGACCGGCGTGCCTACGAGCGCGTGCTGGCCGATTCCGTGGCGCTGATCCGCGCGGTCGCGCGCCGCCAGGGCGTGGCCCGCGACCACCTCGACGATGTCGTGCAGGAAACCCTGCTGACCATCCACCGCGTGCGCCATACCTACGATCCGTCCCGTTCCTACGACGCCTGGCTGTCCGCGCTGGCCGCCCGCCGCGCGATCGACGGCCTGCGCCGCAGCGGCCGGCAGGCGCACCGCGAGGTCGGCGACGAACTCGCGGTCGCCATGCACCCGGACGAACGGGACGCCAGCAGCGAGAGCGACCGGGCGCAGCAGGCGAAGCGCCTGCGCGCGGCCATCGCCGAGCTGCCGCCGGGCCAGCGCGAAGCGGTCGAGCAGTTGGGCCTGAAGGAACTCTCGCTGGAAGAGGCTTCCGCCCGCACCGGCCGCAGCACCGGCGCGCTCAAGGTCAACCTGCATCGCGCGCTGAAGGCCCTGCGCGGCCGCATCCACGGAGACGACTGACGTCATGGCCGACCCGCACGCCCACGACCACCTGATCGCCTCGCTCGGCGCCGAGCTGGCGCCGGTGCGCCGGTTGCGCCCACCGTGGTTGCGCACGCTCGGTTGGCTGGCGGTGGTCGCGGTCATCGCGCTCGGCTTGCTGGCCCATTACGGCAGCGCGCCGATGCTGACGCGCTGGGCTGGCGCGCCGGACCTGGGCTGGGCAGGCCTCGGCGCCGTGCTCACCGCCATCGCCGCGGCCTGGGCCGCCTTCGCGCTGGGCGTGCCGGGCCGCCGCGTCGCGTGGGCATGGCTGCCGCTGGCGCCGGCGCTGCTGTGGATCGGTGCCAGTGGACTGGGCTGCCTGCGCGGCTGGGTCGCGCCGGCCACGTACGTCGCCAGCGCGCCGGAGGCAGGTGACTGCCTGTTCTTCATCATCGGCTTCTCTGTCCCGCTCTCGGCGTTGCTGGTGGTGCTGCTGCGCCGTGCCTGCCCGCTGCGGCCGGTGCTGACCGCGATGATGGTCGGCCTGGCCAGCGCCGCTGCGTCGGCGAGCCTGCTGGAGATCTGCCACGCATACGACGCGGCCGCGACCGACCTGGCGATGCACGCACTGGCGGTCGCCGTGGTGGTCGGCGCGAACGCCGCGCTGGGTGGGCGCCTGCTCACGCCCGGGATGCGTCGCGCTTCCTGAGACGGACCAGGCACAGGCTGTCGCCTTTACAGGGAGGACAGCCATGCTCAGCGAACGCTTTACCGCCGCGGTCGATTACGCGCGCATCGTCCATTCGCGCCAGACCCGCAAGGGCACCGCCATCCCGTACATCCAGCATCTGCTGGGCGTGGCCAGCCTGGTGCTCGAGCACGGTGGCGACGAGGACCAGGCGATCGCCGGCCTGCTGCACGATGTGGTGGAGGATTGCGGACAGGCGCATGCCGGAACCATCGGCGAGCGCTTCGGCGAGCGCGTGCAGGCCATGGTGCTCGGCTGCACCGATGCCACGGCGGAGGCGAAGGCCGGCTTCGACGACGACGGTGCCCGCCGCCGCGACTGGCTGCGCCGCAAGCAGGCCTACCTGAACCATCTGGCGCATGCCTCCGACGACACGCTGCTGGTGTCCGGCTGCGACAAGCTGCACAACGCCCGCGCGATCGTCGGCGACCTGGAGCGTGCGGAAGTGGGCCAGGGCGTGTTCGCCCGCTTCACCGGCGGCCGCGACGGCACGCTGACCTACTACCGGCTGCTCGCCGACCTGTTCACCCAGCGCGGAGCGTCGATGGCCGGTGCGCTGGAAAGGGAAGTCGAGCGCATGTACGCGCTGGCGGGGGAGCCGCACCGCGACGGCTGATCCGGCGCGACAATGGCGGCCTGCCGTCGAGGAGTCCGCCATGTCCGTCTTCCTTCGCTCGCTGGGCGTCGCGCATCCGCTGATCCAGGCACCGATGTCCGGTTCCAACACGCCTGCGCTGGTGGCCGCGGTGAGCGGCGCCGGCGCGCTGGGTTCGCTGGGCGCCGGTTACCTGGAACCGCAGGCCCTGCTCGACGAGGCCGCGCAGATCCGCGCCGCCACCGACCGCCCGTTCGCCATCAACCTGTTCGTCCTGCCCGACGACTTCAGCGTCGACGAGGCGCAGGTGGCGACGATGCGCCGGCGCCTCGACGCGCTGATGGCCTGCGAGGGGCTGGACGTGCGCACCGAGCTTCCCGCGCGCTGGGCGCCGCGCTTCTCCGACCAGCTGGCAGCGTTGCGCGAGGCGCGCCCGGCGGTGGCGAGCTTCGCCTTCGACGTGCTCGACCACGCGCAGGTGCGCGAGTTGCAGGCATCGGGCATCCGCGTGGTCGGCACCGCCACCAGCGTGGCCGAAGCGCGGGCATGGGCCGGGCGCGGTGCCGACGCCGTGTGCGTACAGGGCGCCGAGGCAGGTGGGCATCGCGGCACATTCCTGCATGCGGCCGAGGAGGCGATGGTCGGGCTGTTCGCACTGGTGCCGCTCACGGTGGCGGCAGTGGACATCCCGGTGATCGCCGCCGGCGGGATCATGGATGGGCGCGGCATGCGCGCGGCCGAGCTGCTCGGGGCCGACGCCAGCCAGCTCGGCACCGCGTTCCTGGCCTGCCCGGAATCGGCCGCGGCACAGGCGTGGAAGCGCGACCTGCCGCAGGCGCAGGACCACCGCATCGGCACCATCTACAGCTTCTCCGGCCGCGCCGCGCGGGGCCTGCGCAACCGTTTCGTGGAAGCCATGCAGCCGTTCGCCGCCGAGCTGCCGCCGTACCCGATCCTCAACGCGCTGACCGCCCCGTTGCGCCGTGCGGCCGCGGCCGCCGGGCGGGGCGACCTGCTTTCGGAATGGTGCGGCCAGGCCGCCGCGCGGGTGCGTCCGATGCCCGCCGCCGAGCTCGTCCGCGTGCTGGTGGAGGAGTACGCCACGGCCCGCTGCACGCCCGCTTGACGTGCCATAGAGTTGCGCCGGGTATACTGGTCTGGCGCCATTCCGCGCCCTGAGTACGCCCCGAGGCACCCCCGCTTGAGTACGTCTTCCCGTAGCCAGCCTTCCGTCGCCGCCAAGAAAGCGGCCGATACCACCGACCTGCGCAAGCACGTGATCGACGCGCTGGAAGAACTCAAGGCCAAGGACATCCGCGAAATCGACGTCCGTGGCAAAACCTCGATCGCCGACCTGCTGGTGATCGCCTCGGGCACCTCCGCCCGCCACGTCAAATCCATCGCCGACGAAGTGGTCAAGTTCGCCAAGAAGGCGGGCGTGATACCGCTCGGCGTCGAGGGCGAGCAGGAAGCCGAGTGGGTGCTGGTCGACCTGGGCGACGTGATCGTCCACGTCATGCTGCCGCGCATCCGCGAGTTCTACGGCCTGGAGCGGCTGTGGATGGTGGGCGACCGCGAGCCGGGGATGGATGCGGCGAGCGCTGGTTGACCTTTTTTGCTGCCTCTCCCTCCGGGGAGAGGCCCGCTCTTGCGGTCTGCTACCCATCGCGCTTTTGCCCCCTCTCCCCTCCGGGGAGAGGGCTGGGGTGAGGGGCCACTCTTGCGAGTCACTACCCACGAAGCGCAAGCCTTTCGCGCCCTCTCCCCTCCGGGGAGAGGGTTGGGGTGAGGGGCGCTCTTGCGATTCACTACCCACGAAAGTGCAAGCCTTTCGCTCCCTTTCCCCTCCGGGGAGAGGGTTGGGGTGAGGGGCCGCTCTTGCGATTTACTTGCTCGAAGCGCCTGCTGCTTTTGGAGGAATTTCCACTGAACATCCCGGCGAGCCCCGACCCCTTACCTCAATCCTCTCCCCGGAAGGGAGAGGAGGCGAAGGTGGCGCTGCGCGCCGCTTATATCGTCTGATCATGCGCGCGCGCATGATCGCCATCGGCGAACGCATGCCCGGCTGGGTGGCCGAGGGCTTCGCCGAATACCGCAAGCGCCTCTCGCACGAACTCCCGCTCGAACTGGTGGAGCTCAAGCCCGGCGCCCGCGGCAAGGGCCGCGACGATGCGCGCGCCATGCACGACGAAGGCGTGGCGATCCTCGCCGCGCTCCAGCGCGACACCCATGTGATCGCCCTGGACGGCCGCGGCAAGACCTGGTCGAGCGAGGAACTGGCGGGCCAACTGGCGAACTGGCGCATGGCCGGTCGCGACCTGGCTTTCCTGATCGGCGGCCCCGACGGCCACGCACCCGAGGTGCTGGCGCGTGCCGACCAGCGCTGGTCGCTCGGTCCGCTCACGCTACCGCACATGCTGGTTCGCCTGGTGCTGGCCGAACAGCTCTACCGCGCCAGCACGCTGCTGGCCGGCCATCCTTACCACCGCGCCTGACGATGATCTAGGCCGCCAGCTGCGGCACCTCCGGGTGCGCGTGCAGCGGCAGGTGCTTCGCACCGGTGGCGAGCACGCCCGGGCAGGCGGCGGTGAGGTCGTCACGGGTGGCATCGATGATGACCAGGATGCGCCCGGCGTCGATCTCGTCCTTGAACTTGCGGTGCACGGCGTCCGGCACGTCGGTGCCGACCAGTGCACCGGTCCAGCAACCCACCGCCGCACCCGCCAGCGCGATGGCTGCGCCACCGGCGAGCGTCACCCCTAGCGGCGGCACTGCGACCGCGATCAGCCCCAGCAACACGCCAGCGCCGCCGCCGCAGGCGGCGCCACGGGCGGCGGCCGGATAGAAGTCCGTACGGCCGACCATCAGGTGATCGGGAATCTGTTGCAGTTCGATGTCCTCGCGCGCGATCAGCGAGATGTCGTCGTCGGGGATGCCGGCCTGCCGGGCGGCCGCCATGGCGGCACGCGCAGTGGCGAGATCGGGGGTGCTGAACCCGCAGCGGGTTTTCATGGGGCGCCTCCGGATAGCGGCCCCGACCGGCATGGCCGGTAGCCATGCCGGTATGTTTCGCGCGCGGGAGTGATGGTTGCGTTGTGGGTGGCCGCGGCGGCTACCGGGGACGGCCTCAGTCGTCCAGATCGTCGATCTCGTCCTGCGCCTGGCCGATGTTCTTCTGTGCCTTGCCCGCGTTCTTTTCGAGGTTGCCGGCCACTTCCTTCGAGGTGTTGCCAGTCAGCTTGCCGACGCCTTCCTTCACGGCGCCCTTGACCTGGTGCTCGGTGCCTTCGATGCGGTTGTCATTCATGTGTGTCTCCTCCGGGCCTGCTGGGTGCAGGCTCAGCTTGTTTATAGGGCGACGCGTGTTCAGCGCTGGTGACAGTGACGCAAGCATTTCGCAGCCGTTGCCTGCCTGCCGGACAAGCAGGCAGCCGCTTGTTTCCAGCGAGGAAATCCACGCAGGCTCTTCCCGCTGCGAAGACATGCGCATGGTTAGCTTGCCGCGCATCGCAGCGCACGCCCCCGGAGGAGAAGCCATGCTCGCCACCACCTATCGCCGGCCCTACCGGGTGCGGGCCGCCCATGTACCCGAGCCGGCGATCGAGCATCCGGACGACGCCATCGTGCGGGTCACGCGCGCCTGTATCTGCGGTTCGGACCTGCACCTCTACCACGGGCTGGTGCCGGACACGCGCGTGGGCTCGATCTTTGGCCACGAGTTCACCGGCATCGTCGAAGAGGTCGGTGCAAACGTGCGCAACCTGAAAGTCGGCGACCACGTGCTGGTCCCGTTCAACGTGTTCTGCGGTGCCTGCGCATCGTGCTCGCGCGAGCTCTACGGCAACTGCGAAAACGTCAATCCCGAAGCGACCGCGGTCGGCGGCGCCTACGGCTACTCGCACACCGCCGGCGGCTACAACGGCGGCCAGGCCGAGTACGTGCGCGTGCCCTTCGCCGACGTCGGCCCGACGGTCATCCCTCCGGACATCCATATCGAAGACGCCGTACTGCTCACCGACGTGGTGCCCACCGGCTACCAGGCCGCCGAAATGGGCGACATCCACGAGAACGACACGGTGGTGGTGTTCGGCGCCGGCCCGATCGGCCTGATGGCCGCGCGCTGCGCCTGGCTGATGGGAGCGGGCAGGGTGATCGTGGTGGACCAGTACGACTATCGCCTGGAGTTCGCGCGCCGCTTTGCCCAGGCCGAGACGGTCAACTTCCGCGAGGTGGACGACATGGCCGTGCACATCAAGAAGATGACGGACTGGCAAGGCGCGGACGTGTGCATCGACGCGGTCGGCTGCGAAGCCGACGGCAACGCCATGCAGACGCTGACCGGGGTAAAGATGAAGCTGCAGGCCGGCGCCGCCACGGCGCTCTACTGGGCGATCAATTCGGCGCGCCGCGGCGGCAACATTTCGATCGTCGGCGTGTATGGGCCGACCTTCAACCTGGTGCCGATCGGCAGCGCGATGAACAAGGGCCTGACCCTGCGCATGAACCAGGCCAGCGTGAAGCGCCACCTGCCGCACCTGATCGAACACATCCGCGCGGGCCGGCTCAAGCCGCGCGAGCTGATCACCCATCGCGTGCCGCTGGAAGAGGTCGACGAGGCCTACCACCGCTTCTCGGCGAAGGAAGACGGCTGCATCAAGACCGTGCTGGTGCCGCCGCGCGCCGCCCACATCGACACACCTACGCCGGTGTCCCCGGCATCCAGCCACCTGCACTGACGAGGCCTCGATCCATGAACCAGGCGACCGACCATTCGAACATCCCCGACTGGGGCGTGGACCTCGACCCGGCCAGGCGCCCGGCCGTGCCGATGGAGCACACCCCGCCGCGGCTGGAAGGCGTGCACTGGGACCGCCCTGCGCAGCAGCCGCATACGGTCGAAGTATTCCACTCGGTCGAACGGCCCGGCATCACGCCGGTGTTCGGCACCAGCGTGCCGCCCAGCGGCGCGAGCGGCTGGATCCGCCGTCGTGCGTTCCAGCGCAGCGAGAGCGACCTGCGCCACTGGATGCTCCTGCTGCTGGCCGACCGCGTGAACGTGGCCGAAGGCCTGCTGGACGACGTGCGCCGCTCGCCGCGTGCGCGCGCCGCCGCCTTCGGCGTGGCCGGCGCGGCGCTGGCGTTGTGGATGCTGCGTCGGCGTCCCGCAAGACGCACCCCGTAGGGTGGGCTTCAGCCCACCGTCCGTACCAGGCGAGTGGCCGGTGGGCTGAAGCCCACCCTACGTGCCCGGCGCACGTGCTCAGCTCGTCGGCGCGTCGTCATTCTTCAAAACCCCGCGCAGGTTGAACATGAACAGCCCCACCTGCAGCCCGATCAGCGCCCAGGCGCGGTCATGCCAGCCCCACGCGACCCACAGCACGTTGCTGAGGACGAAGCACCAGAAGCCCCAGGTGCGCTTGCGCCGCGACAGCGAACCGACCAGCCAGGCGGCCACCAGGGTGATCGCCATGGCCGGCCATTGCAGCGCGTCGATCAGGTCGCTCATGGGCTGACCGCCTTCTTCATGGCGGTCCGGCGTGCCGGGCGCGTGCCACCGCGGCGTTGGCCTCGCGCTCCTCGACCATCTCCCGCGAGAGGAACCAGTTGAGCCCCGTGCGGATCACCGCGATGGCGCCGAGCTTGCCGATCTCCTGCCAGCTCGGCGCGATGGCGGTGGAGAGGATGTCCGCGCCCAGCTGGAACTCCAGCGCGAGCGCCAGGTAGCGCGAGAGCGTGAGGCGAATGCGGTTGTAATCGTTGGCCTCGCGCAAGGCGATCATGCGCGCGAACTGCCACACGGCCAGCAACATGCCGATGCCGACGGTGACCGCGCCAACCGTCTCGATCAGCAGCTTCAGCCACTGCACCGCCTGGATCACCCATGCTTCGGTGGCCTCGAAACCCTCGCTCATCGGTCAGGTGCCCGCGCAGAGCATGCGCTCGGTCGCGCGCATGGATCGATCACGATGGGAGGGCGAGCGCTCAGGCCGGCGAATCCGGATTGCGCATGGAGGCCATCGCCGCGTGGGCGTGGTGCTTGATCAGCTCGCCGCACACCTGCACTGAACCGGCGAACTGCAGCAAATCCACATCGGCGGCATGGATGTAGGGAAGCACGGCCAGTTCCACCGCACGGTGTTCCTTGAACGCCTCGGCGCAGATCAGTTTCTGCTCGTGATCCGCGCGGTCCTCGATGGCGGGGTAGAACATGGTTTCCTCCCACTTCGTGCGCGGGATCGGCAGCGTCTCGATCTGTGTGAGGAGGCTGTGCCGCGTATCGGCCTCGCGGTCGGCGATGATTTGCGCGAACAGCCCGCGCAGGCGGTCGTGTTCGGTGTCGGGTGCGTCGAGGATGTCGGGCATGGACGTCTCCGCAGGATTCTGGCTATTGCATAACCTCCGGTGTGGCACTGCTGTGAACCGCTCGAACAGCAGATTGGTGCACGCAATGCTTTTTCATTGAGCGGGCGAGCGTGCCGGATGCTGTGGCGTCTCTGGTTCGGGTATCGTCGGGATTGCAGCGCAGACATGCGCGAGGGGGTTCTGTCACACTTGTCGATATCGGCCGTCGCGCCATCGCCGTAGGGGGATCGGCATGAGTACGCACCAAACCGCCGGCGGCCTGGTCTGCGTTGGCATCGGCATGACCCTCGGCTCGCACATCAGCCCGCTGGCGCGCAGCTACATCGAACAGGCGGACGTGGTTTTCGCCGGCGTGTCGGACGGTCTGGTCGAGCGCTGGTTGCAGCGCATGCACGCGGACGTGCGCAGCCTGCAGCCGTACTACGCTCACGGCAAGTCGCGCATGCACACATATCGGCAGATGGTGGACGCGATGCTGGTCGAGGTGCGCGCGGGCAGGCGCGTCTGCGGCGTGTTCTACGGCCATCCCGGGGTGTTCGCCTGGGTGCCGCACAAGGCCATCGAAATGGCGCGCAGCGAGGGCTACCACGCGCGCATGGAGCCGGGTATCTCGGCCGAGGACTGCCTGTACGCGGACCTTGGCATCGACCCGGGAACCTGCGGTTGCCAGCACTTCGAGGCGAGCCAGCTGCTTGTCTACCGTCGCCGCATCGATCCGAGCGCGTGGCTGATCCTGTGGCAGGCCGGGCTGGCGGGCGACCGTTCGCTGAAACGCTTCTCCACCGGGCCCGCCTACCGCCACGTGCTGGTCGACGTGCTTGCGCGCGACTACCCGATGGATCACGAGGTGATCGTCTACCAGGCTGCGACACTGCCGATCGGCGCACCCCGTATCGAGCGCACGACGCTGCGCGCGCTGCCCGGGGCGCAGCTGGGTATGGCCGACACGCTGGCCATACCGCCAGCGCAGGCCATGGAGCTCGACGCTGAAATCTGCGCGCGCCTGGCGGCGCTGGATGCAGCCTCGGAAGAGGTCACGGCATAGCCGCGCTGCATTTCCCGGGCGCCTCTCAGAGGTTTCTAGGCGGGGTATGATCGTCCCGGGAGGCCAATGCGCGCTGCCGCAGAATCGCCTCCCGGACACCCGATATCACGAAAGGAAATCCCTATGACAGACATGATCGATATGCTCGAAAGGATGGGGAGCGACGCCGGATTGCGCGATGCCTCCAGGCAGGATCTGGAGCGGGTGCTGAACGCGGGACAGATCAACGAGCCCTTGCGCGAGGCGATCCTGTCGGGCGATCGCGCGGAGTTCCAGTCACTGATGGGTACCGGTCCACAGTTCAGCGTCATCATGCCGGGCGTAGGTGAAGAGGCGGGCAACCCCTCCTTCTGAACTACCGAAGGCTTGGCCACCGGGCTACATGGGGTGGATATCGCGCGGCGCCCAGGACCGACGGGTCGGGTTACTTGACTTGCACGTGCTGGTCGACGCGCTGGCGCGCGACTACCCGATGGATCACGAGGTGGTCGTCTACCAACCCGATATCACGAAAAAGGAAATCCCTATGACAGACGTGATCGATATGCTCGAAAGGATGGGTAGCGACGCCGGCTTGCGCGATGCATCCAGGCAGGATCTGGAGCGGGTGCTGAACGCGGGACAGATCAACGAGCCCTTGCGCGAGGCGATCCTGTCGGGCGATCGCGCGGAGTTCCAGTCACTGATGGGTACCGGTCCGCAGTTCAGCGTCATCATGCCGGGTGTAGGTGAAGAGGCGGGCAACCCTTCCTTCTGAACTACCGAAGGCTCGGCCACTCGGCTACTTGGGTGGATATCGCTGCGCCCAGGACAAACGGGGTCAGGTTATTTGACTTGACCCCTTTCTCTACCTCCGGACCGGAGATGTGGCACCGGCGTTCTGCGCAAGGCGGCGCATGAGCGACGCCCCTGGTGCATCGAGCCACGGTATCAACCAAGCACTGAAAGGTGACCTGGCCTCAGGTTTCGGGTTGGCGCGAGGACATGACCATATTCGCCCGGCCCTCGCGTCACCCCGCACCACGGGGGCAATGCAAGGCAGGCCCGGTGCGATGCACGCATGTCGCTGTCAGGCTGGCGAATCCGGGTTGCGCATGAAGGCCATCGCCGCGGTCTTCACCTTGGCATAGCTGGTGATGGCGTCGGCGCCCGAGGAATCTTTCCAGTTGGCGTACTTGCGGTCGAAGTCAGCCAGTTCCTCGGCGCTGAACAGCTCCCGGACGGCATCGAACATCTTGGTCTCTTCCTCGTGCGCGTGGTGCTTGATCAGCTCACCGCACACCTGCACCGAACCGGCGAACTGCCGCGAATCCACGTCGGCAGCATGGATGTCGGGCAGAACGGCCAGTTCCACCGCGCGGTGCTCCTGGATCGCCTCGGCGTAGATCAGTTTCTGTTCGTGATCCGCGCGGTCCTCGAAGGCGGGGTAGAACACGGTCTCCTCCCATTTCGCGTGTGGAATCAGCAGCGCCTCGATTTTTTTGAGCAATTCGTGGCGCGCGTCGGCTTCGGAGTCGGCAGTCTTGTTGATCTGTGCGAAAAGTTCGCGCAGCTGATCGTGTTCGCTCTTGAGCGTATCCAGAATATTGGGCATGGCGGCGGCTTCCCGATTTGGTTTGTCCGCATTGCATAGCGCGGGGCGTGCGCCGGCCGTGAACCCGCATCGCACCCGCGGTGTTGCCGCCCGGATGCTGGTTTTGAAAGAGTTACCATGCGCTCGTGCGCTTGCGCGACACCCACGCCGCAGGACGATGGGCGGCATTCGACAACCCGAGGAGAAAAGCATGTTCGATGCGATCGGTTTTCTGGAACAGGTTGGAAAGGATGCGTCGCTGCGTTACTGCCGGCCGGAACAGCTTGACGATGCGGCGTCCAAGGCGCAGATCGACATGGTCGAGTGGAAGGCGCTGACCGCAGAGCCATCCGCCCCGATGCAGTGCATGCAGTTTCCGTCCGTGGAGGGGGCCGACTCCCGGGCGTTCATCTGCATGCAGGTTGTGGGCGTGGAGTCACCGGAGGAGGTGGACGGCGGAAGCCTGCACTAGGCACCAACCGGATCGGCGGCGCGTGCGTGGTATGCCACGCGCGACCCCGTGCCATCGCTTCGCATCCCGGTCCCGCGAACGGGATGCTGTTTTGAAAGAGCCGCCATGCGCTGTTGCGCTTGCGCGACACCCGCGCCGCGGGGCCACGCGCGGCATTCGACGACCCGAGGAGAAAAGCATGTTCGATGCGATCGGTTTTCTGGAACAGATTGGCAAGGATGCGTCGCTGCGTTACCGCCGGCCAGAGCAGCTTGACGATGCGGCGTCCAAGGCGCAGATCGACATGGCCGAGTGGAAGGCGCTGACCGGAGAGCCATCCGTTCTGATGCGGTGCGCGCAGGTCCCGTCTGTAGAGGCGGTTGTCTCCCGGGCGTTCATCGGCCTGCAGATCGTGGGTGTTGAGCCGCCGGAGCAAGTGGACGGCGAAAGCCTGCACTAGGCGCCAGCCGGATCGGCCGGGTTCGCACGCCGTATGTCGCGTTCGAACCCGTGCCACCGCTCAAGGCGTGCCCGCATGCGCCGCACGTGGCTGCCGGGCCAGTAGATCCGGCCACAGCCGGGGCAGGTGCGCAGCGGGCCGGGCAGCTCCCGCGAACGCGCAGGGATGCGGTCGCGCTCTTCCGGCGTGGCTTCCCTCAGCGGTGTGTTGTCGAGCAGGCAACGGCTGAACGGCGCGAGTGTCCAATCGAGGTCGAGCGTCATGACCAGTTCTGCCGCCTGGGCATCGATGTCGTTGGCCACCAGCAGCAGCACCGGCATGCCGCCGCCTGCGTGAGCCGCCAGATGGCGGTCGCGCGTGAGCAGCACCCGCGCCTGGGCCTGGCATGCCTCCAGGATGACCCGGTCGGTAGCGCTGCCCGGCGCGAGCGCAGTGTCGTGGCCGGCGGCCCGCAGCCAACGGGCGAGGCCAGCCAGCATGGCGTCACAGAAGAGCCGGGGCGGTGGCATGGGCTTAGTTGATCGTGCCGATAGCCGATGTCGCGTGATCGACCGACGCCACGGAGGAAACGCGAACGCAGACACTGCACACCACGCAAAGGCATGGCGTTGGCGCTATGCGCCCGCGAGCATCGCATCCAGCCAGTCCAGCAGGGGCGCCTGGCTGGGCAGGATCTGCTGGCGCGCCTGCGCCAGGGTGAACCAGGCAACGCGGTCGATCTCCGGAAAGGAGGCTTGTTGCCCGCTGTGCGGTGGCCATTCAATCTCGAACAAATTGCTACGCACGGTTGCAGGGTCGAGATCACCCTCGAGCGCAAACGCTTCAACCCATTTGCCGCCACGTTGGCGAAGACGGCCAAGGGCGACCAGGGCGCCGACCGCCGGAACACCGAGCTCTTCCTCGAACTCGCGCCGCGCGCACGCCTCGGCTTCCTCGCCAGCGGCCAGCTCGCCCTTGGGCAGCATCCACGCACCCGCGTCGCGGCGGCGCCAGAACGGACCGCCCGGGTGGGCGAGAAGGACTTGCGCCACGCCTTCGTGCAGGCGGTAAAGCAGGATGCCGGCGCTGGTGATGGGCATGTTTGTGCTCCGCTGCCGAGCCCGCGTTCACGGGGCCCACGGTAACATCAGGGCTCCGACTTGTTTCCGGAGACCGCCATGGCCATCGGTTGGGCCGGCGACGGCGCCGTACAGGACCAGATCGACGCGACCGTCAAGGACGCGATCAAGCGCGCGCGCAGCAAGCTGCCGCAAGGGCCGAGCCTGAGTCATTGCGAGGAATGCGATGCGCCCATCCCCGAGGCGCGGCGCAAGGCCGTACCCGGCGTGCGGCTGTGCGTGGCCTGCCAGGAAGCACAGGACAAGGCGCAGCACGCGGTGAGTGGCTACAACCGCCGCGGCAGCAAGGACAGCCAACTGCGCTAGGGGCGCTTTCCGGCCACCCACCGAGCCACGAGCGCGGCCGCAGAGCCGGCTTTCGTGCCGGAAACGGTTGTGCCGAGGCATGCCACGCGTGCTTGCCTCGTCGTCGCGTGCCCCCATAACCGGAGGTCTGCGCCCGACCAGGAGAGTCTCCATGCAAGATCCCAACGCTGCGGCTGCCGGACAGTTCAAGATCGGCGGTGACATCATGGTCAACCGACTGGGCTTCGGCGCCATGCGCGTCACCGGCAAGGGCATCTGGGGCGAGTCGGCCGATCCCGAGGGCGCCCGCGCCACCCTGCGCGCACTGCCCGGGCTTGGCGTCAACCTGATCGACACCGCCGACAGCTACGGCCCGTTCGTGAGCGAGGACCTGATCCGCGAGGTGCTGCACCCGTACAAGGGCATGCTGATCGCAACCAAGGGTGGCCTGACCCGTCACGGCCCCGACATCTGGGCGCCGGTGGGTCGGCCCGAATACTTGCGTCAGTGCGTGCTGATGAGCCTGCGCCGGCTGGACGTGGAGCGCATCGACCTTTGGCAGCTCCACCGCATCGATGCCAAGGTGCCGCGCGAGGAGCAGTTCGAGGTCATCGCCGAGATGTGCAAGGAGGGCCTCATCCGGCATGTGGGCCTGAGCGAAGTCGGAGTCGAGGAGATCGAGGCCGCGCGCAAGCATTTTCCCGTCGCCACCGTGCAGAACCTCTACAACCTGGCCAACCGCAAGAGCGAGGCGGTGCTGGGCTTTTGCGAACAGCAGGGTATCGGTTTCATCCCCTGGTACCCGTTGGCCGCCGGCGACCTCGCTGCGCCAGACTCGGTGCTGAGCCGCATTGCCCAGCGCCTGGGCGCCAGCAACGGCCAGGTCGCCCTGGCCTGGCTGCTCAAGCGCTCGCCGGTGATGTTGCCGATTCCGGGGACGTCGAAGGTGGAGCACCTGCGCGAGAACGTGGGGGCGGCGCAGTTGGAACTGTCCGACGAGGACTATCGGGCGCTGGAGGCGGCTGCTCGCTGACGGGCCAGCGAAAGCGCGCGCGTATCCGGCGCAGAGCGCCCCCATCCGCCTGTCGGCACCTTCCCCCGTGTTCACGGGGGAAGGCTCGGATTGCGGCACGCGCCTTGAATCCTCCCCTTTACGGGGCGGGTTCGGAGCGCGGCGCTGCGCTTTGCAATCCTTCCCCCGTTCACGGGGGAAGGTGCCCGAAGGGCGGATGGGGGAAGCCTTGCGATGAACCTGCCCCGGCGCGTTATCCACCGCTCCCCACAGCTTATCCACAGACTTATTGTCTCGTCGGCTGAGAACCTGCCGCGTATCCTCTTCGCTCATGTGCCGCCGCCAATTGCCGGCGGCACGGCAAGTCTGCGAGGAAACCCGACCCATGTCCTTCGTCCCCGAGCGCAAGAGCGGCCACGGCTCCGCCATCGAGGCGCTGCGCGTGCCGCCGCACTCCATTGACGCCGAACAGGCGGTGCTGGGCGGCCTGATGCTCGCGCCCGATGCGCTGGACAAGGTCGCCGACCGCCTGGGCGAGGGCGACTTCTACCGCAAGGACCACCGCCTGATCTGGCGCGCCATCAACGAGCTGGCCAACAAGGGCATGCCCTGCGACGCGGTGACCCTGGGCGACTGGTTCGAGGCCAACGACCTGGCCGAGATGGTCGGCGGCGCGAGCTACCTGATCGAGCTGGCCAATGCCACGCCGAGCGCGGCCAACATCGGCGCCTACGCCGACATCGTGCGCGAGAAGTCGATCCTGCGGCAGCTGATCGATGCCGGCACCGGCATCACCGAGGACGGCTACCGGCCCGAGGGCAAGAGCGTGCATGAGGTGCTGGAGAGCGCCGAGCAGGCGGTCTTCAAGATCGCCGAGTCGGGCGCGCGCGGCAAGAAGGACTCGGTGTCCATGCGCGACGCCGTCAAGGACGCCTTCCGCCTGCTCACCGAGCGCTACGAGAACCGCGGCCAGCTCACCGGCATCTCCACCGGCTTCAACGACCTGGATGAACTCACCTCCGGCCTGCAGCCGTCGGACCTGATCATCGTCGCGGCGCGTCCCTCGATGGGCAAGACCGCGTTCTCGGTGAACATCGCCGAGGCCGCCGCCCTGCGCGGCAAGAAGGCGGTGGTGATCTTCTCGATGGAAATGTCCGCCTCGCAGCTGGCGTTGCGATTGATCTCCTCGATCGGCCGCATCCACGCCCAGCACCTGCGCAACGGCGACCTCTCCGAGGAAGACTGGCCGCGCGTCACCAACGCCATCGCGATCCTCTCCGAGGCCAAGATATTCATCGACGACACGCCGGGCCTCTCGCCGGTGGAACTGCGCTCGCGCGCGCGCCGCCTGCACCGCGAGCACGGTGGACTGGGCCTGATCGTGATCGACTACCTGCAGCTGATGCAGGTGCCCGGGAACAAGGAGAATCGCGCCACCGAGATTTCAGAAATCTCGCGTTCACTCAAGGGCCTCGCCAAGGAGTTGAACGTGCCGGTGATCGCCCTGTCGCAGTTGAACCGATCGCTGGAACAGCGCGCCGACAAGCGCCCGATGATGTCCGACCTGCGCGAGTCGGGCGCCATCGAGCAGGACGCGGACGTGATCATGTTCATCTACCGCGACGAGTACTACAACAAGGAATCCCCGGACAAAGGCCTGGCCGAGATCATCATCGGCAAGCAGCGAAACGGCCCGACCGACACCGTGAAGCTCACCTTCCTGGGCCACTACACCAAGTTCGAGAATTACGCGGCCGACTCGTTCGTCGGCTCATTCGATTGAGAGCCGGGAATAGGGAATCGTCAATCGGGAATGGCAAAAGTTGTCCGCTTTGTCCTTGCTTCCAACGATGCCTTATTTCCCATTTCCGATTCCCGTACATCAAATGAGTCGCACCACCACCGCCACCATCCACCTGGGCGCCCTGCGCCACAACCTCGCCCGCATCAAGGCGATGGCCGGCCCGGCGCGCGTCATGGCGGTGGTCAAGGCCGATGCCTATGGTCACGGCCTGGAGCGCGTGGCCCGCGCGCTGGATGCGGAGGCCGAATGCTTCGCCGTCGCTGCGCTGGGCGACGGCCTGCGCCTGCGCGCGGCAGGCCATCGCCAGCGCATCGTGGTGTTGTCCGGCCCCGACCAGCCGGGCGACATCGCGGAGATGCAGCGCCTGCAACTGGACGCAGCCATCCACCACGAGGCCCAGCTGCACTGGTTGGCCGAGGCGCGCCCGGGACGCGGCCGCCTGCGCGTGTGGCTGAAAATCGATAGCGGCATGCACCGCCTCGGCTTCGCCTGCGAGCGCGTGGCCGGGGTGCACGCGCAGTTGGCTGCGATGCCGGGGCTCGATCCGGAAATCGGCCTGCTCAGCCATTTTTCCGATTCCGAAGTCTTCGACGGCGACCAGACCCGAGCACAGATCGAACGTTTTGCCGAGGCGACCCGTGGACTGGACGGCCCGCGCTCACTGTCCAACTCTGCCGCCGTGCTCGGCTGGCCGCAGGCGCGTGCCGATTGGGTTCGCACCGGCGGGCTGCTGTATGGGCTGTCGGTGGTCGAGGGCAAGAGCGGCGCGAACTTCGGCTTCCGTCCGGCGATGACGCTGGCCACGCGACTGATCGCCATCAACCGCATCGGCAAAGGCGAACCGATCGGCTACAACGGCACCTGGACCTGTCCGGAGGACATGCCCGTCGGCGTCGCCGCCGTCGGCTACGGCGATGGTTACCCGCGCAGCGCCGCCAGCGGCACGCCCGTGCTGGTCGGCGACACCCGCGTGCCGCTGATCGGCCGCGTGTCGATGGACCTGATCACGCTGGACCTGCGACAGGCGCCATGCGCGAAGGTGGGCGACCGCGTCACCCTTTGGGGCGAGGGCCTGCCTGTGGAGACCATCGCCCCCCACGCCGGCACCATCAGCTATGACCTCACCTGCGGCATGACTCGCCGCGTGCTTTTCGTCGAAGACGAAAGCTGACGCATCCGCCGCCCCCACGTAGGAGCGCACCCTGTGCGCGATCGCCATGCACGGCCATGCCGCGCGGTCGCGCACAGGGTGCGCTCCTACAGGCGAAACCGGTACCCGCTGTCTCGCCCCGTGCGAGCCCGGCGGGCTAAGCTCCTCGCCTTCGACCACCGGAACATCTCCATGGCCAAAGCCAAGACCGCCTACGTCTGCACCGATTGCGGCGCCGAGCACTCCAAGTGGCAGGGCCAGTGCGTCGAATGCGGTGTGTGGAACACGCTGAGCGAGGTCGTGCTGGCGCCGGCGTCCATCGCGAAAGCCTCGGTCGGTGCGCAGCGCTCCAGCTATGCCGGCAACGCGGCCGGCGCGGCGAAAGTCACGCCGCTCACCGCCGTCGCAGCCACCACGGAGGCGCGCACGCACACCGGCATCGGCGAGCTCGATCGCGTGCTCGGCGGCGGCCTGGTACAGGGCTCGGTGGTATTGATCGGTGGCGACCCGGGCATCGGCAAGTCCACGTTGCTGCTGCAGATGCTGGGCACGCTGGGCGCGCACCTGGCGAGTGTCTACGTCACCGGCGAGGAATCGCTCTCGCAGGTGGCCGCGCGCGCACAGCGTCTGGGCCTGCCGCTCGAGCCGCTGCAGGCGCTGGCCGAAACCTGCATCGAGCGCATCCTCGAGCAGGCCATCGCCACGCGGCCGCACGTGCTGGTGATCGACTCGATCCAGACGATCTGGACGGAGTTGCTCACCGCGGCGCCTGGTTCGGTGAGCCAGGTACGCGAGTCGGCGGCCAAGCTGACGCGATTCGCCAAGGAAACCGGGACCTCCGTGTTCCTGGTCGGTCACGTCACCAAGGAAGGCGGCATCGCCGGTCCGCGCGTGCTCGAACACATGGTCGATGCGGTGCTGTACTTCGAGGGCGAGTCGGGTAGCCGTTTCCGCGTGCTGCGCGCGTTCAAGAACCGCTTCGGCGCGGTCAACGAACTGGGCGTGTTCGCCATGTCCGACAAGGGCTTGCGCGAGGTACCCAACCCGTCGGCGATCTTCCTCTCCGCGCACAGCGGACCGACCTCCGGCAGCGCGGTCATGGTCACTCGCGAGGGCACTCGTCCGCTGCTGGTGGAGGTGCAGGCGCTGGTCGACCAGAGTTCGCTGGGCAACCCGCGGCGCGTGGCGCTGGGCCTGGAGCAGAACCGCCTGGCCATGCTGCTGGCCGTATTGCATCGCCACGGCGGAATCGCGGCCTACGACCAGGACGTGTTCGTCAACGTGGTCGGCGGCATCCGCGTGCAGGAAACCGCGGCTGACCTGCCGGTGCTGCTCGCCGTGCTGTCCTCACTGCGCGACCGCCCGCTGCCGGACAAGACCATCGCCTTTGGCGAGGTCGGCCTCTCCGGCGAGATCCGCCCCGTGCCCAACGGCGAGGAGCGCCTGAAGGAAGCCGCCACGCACGGCTTCCGCCGGGCCATCGTGCCCAAGGCGAACGCGCCGAAGAAGGGCAAGGTGGGTGAGATGGAAGTGATTGGCGTGGAGCGTCTGTCACAGGCCATCGATGCCTGCCGCGACGCGTAGCAGCGCAATCCGTCGACCGGGTATTGCCTATTGGGTGATAGTCGTGCCCAGACCCGGTTGATCGCGCCCCGTCCGGAGGGATTGGACGAGGGATCTGGCTTCGCGCACCACCAGCGCCGGACGGTCGAAGTGGATGTAGTGGCTGCTGCCCTGGGCGATGATCCGCCGGCCACGGCTGGAGAGATGCACGAGCGCTTCCTGCGCAGCGTCGTGGTTGCGGCCGTCTTGTTCCAGCTCGGTCTTTGGTACCGCGGCGGCCAGATTGTGCGGAGGCGGCAGATGGGTGTCGCGCGAGAGCACCACGATCGGCAGATCGTCGAGGCCTTCGGCGCGCTCGACTTCGCTCACCGCCAACGGCCATGCCTTGCTTTCGGCTTTGTAAGCGGTCACGTAGCTTGGCTTGCAGGCGTCCGCGCGCCACAGATTCGCGGTGGCGTCGAACCCTGGGGGCGGCGTGGAGCAGTCACCCAGGAGGCGCGGGATGCCGAGTGCGATGGCCATCTGGAAGATCGTCACTTCCAGGCCCTCGTGATGGACGAGTGCGGCCAGATGTGGCGGCGTCTTTTCGGGCATCGTTGCGTCCACGAACACGAGCCCTTGGACCTGGTCGGGGTAGCGTGCCCTGTACCCTCGGATGTACAGGCCCCCAGCCGAGTGACCCAGCAACACCAGTGGGCCATCGATGCCCGCCTTTGCCAGCAGGCCATGGAGCTGCGAGGCGATGTGCTCCGAGTCGCGCGGACCCTCCGTCGCTTCGCTCCATCCCAGACCGGCGCGGTCGTAGGAGCACACGCGCGTCGTTCGCGACAGGGCTGGTTGAACTTTGCCCCACACGAGGAAGCTTTCGGCCCGGCCCGATTCGAGCACGACGGTGGGTGAGCCTGCACCCAGGCAATAGAGGTGCATGGCATGCCCGTCCACCGCGTAGATCTTTCCCGGCGGCGGATAGGCCGCCCGCAACCGATGCAGTTCCAGCGTGTTGTAGAGAGCGCCGGACGCGGCCAGCAGAATGACCAGCCCGCCCAGGCCCAAGGCAGTCTGGCGCATGATGCGGCGTACGCGCCCTTCGGGCTTTCGGTTTTGCTGCATGCGGCCCCCGTTTCCTTGCCTGGTCCTGACGACTATAGGCAGCCAGGTCGGGCCTGCCGGTCGAGTTGCGGCGGGACGGTAGGTGGGGGCGGTGAGCCGAAGCCCACCCGGGATTACAGGCGAGGCAGCGGCCGGTGCAGCACCAGTTCCAGTACGAACTTCGAGCCGAAAAACGCCAGCACCAGCACTGCCATGCCGATCAACGTGAGGTTGACCGCGCGGCGCCCGCGCCAGCCGAAACGCCAGCGCCCGTAAAGCAGCACGCCGAACACCAGCCACGCGACGATCGAAAGCACCGTCTTGTGCACGAGGTGCTGGCCGAACAGGTTGCCCACGAACAGCGCGCCGGTGACCAGCGTCAAGGTGAGCAGGGCGAATCCCGCACCGATCACGCGGAACAGCAGCGTCTCGGTCAACGTCAGCGGCGGCAGCGCACGCAGCCACGGCCCGAACTGACGGTGGCGCAGGCCGCGTTCCTGCACGGCCAGGCCCAGCGCCAGCACCGCGGCGATCGACAGCAGGCTGAAGGCCACCAGCGCCACCGTTACGTGCAGCTTGATCTGCCAGTCCATCGCCACCGGAATGGTCGCTGGCGCCAGGAAACTGTCGATCGCCACGAGCACCGCCGCCAGGGGAAACACCACTACGCCCAGCGCGGCGACCGGCCGGCTCAGGTTGACGAACAGGGTCAGTGCCGACACCACGCAGGCAACCAGCGAAAGCGCGGCGAAGAAATGCAGGTCCAGCGCGCCGCGGTGCATGCCCAGCAGCACGCCCGCGTGCGCCAGCACGGCCAGCATTGCCACCGCGAGGGCAGGGCGCTGCCAGGCGACCGACGGCGTGGCCGCCTGATGCCGGAACAGCGGCCACGCCAGCAGGCCGGAGGCAAGCAGGTAGCAGGCGATGGCGAGGATCGAGAGGGCGGACACCATGACGTGCAAGTGTGGCATAGCGCCCGGCCGGGGTGAACGCGGTCGCGGTCGGCCGACGGGACCATGCCGGAAGTGGGGTTGAGATATTTAGAGAAATATCTAAATATATGAGCCATCGAAGTACGGGCGGACCAATGAAGCAGCAGGAAGTCTTCAAGGCGATGGCCGATCCCACCCGTCGCGCGATCCTCAAGCGGCTGCAGGGCGGTGCGCTCACGGCCGGCGAGATCGGCGCGCACTTCGACATCACCCCGGCGTCGCTGTCGCACCACTTCGCGGTGCTCAAGCAGGCCGACCTGGTGCGCACCGAACGGCGCGGCCAGTACATCGTCTATTCGTTGAACAGCACCGTGTTCGAGGACCTGGCCCGGATGCTGATGGATCTGTTCCCCGCCAAGCCCAAATCCGGAGGCAAGCGATGAAACCCTCGCGCACAGTGATCGTCTCGGGCTTGTTCGTGCTGATCGCGGTGGCCGTTGGGTTATGGGCCTATCCGCGCCTTCCCGCGCTGGTGCCCACGCACTGGGACCTGCATGGCCAGCCCACCCGGTGGACGCCGCGGTTCTGGTCGGCGTTCCTGCCGGCGATGCTGCTGGTGGGCATCGCGTTACTTGCGGCATTGCTGCCGCGGATCGCGCCACGCCAGTTCGACTCCCCATCCAGCGTCAGGGTGTTCGACATCGCGATGTTGGCTACCCAGGCGGCCGGCTGGTGATCGACCTGGCGATCCTGCTGGGCAGCGCCGGCCATCCGATGCCGGTCGTGCCGATCGCGCTGGTCGCGCTGGGCGTGCTTTTCATGGTGATCGGCAATTACATGGGCAAGTTGCGCCGCAACGCCTTCTTCGGCATCCGCACGCCCTGGACGCTTTCCAGCGACGCGGTGTGGGAGCGCACCCATCGTATCGGCGGGTGGGTCATGTTGCTGGGCGGGCTTGGCGCGGTGATCGGCGCGCTGGCGGGCGCGCCCCACTGGTTGCCGGTTGGCTTGCTCGTCCTGGCTGGCCTGGCGCCGGTTGCCTACTCGTACTGGATCCATCGCGAGCTTGCGTCGCGCGATTGATCGTCATGCCGCCATGCGGTCCATGTTGCAGAAGGAGATTGCCCATGTTGTTGCGAACCACTGTCCTGGCCGCGCTCGGTTCCGCTGCGCTGCTTTGTTCCGGCCAGGTGCTGGCCGAGTCGCCCTCGGCGGCGTGCGGCACCCATACGGCGGCCCTCGCCGATGCCCTTGGGCACGGCGACTTCGCCAAGGCGGGCGCGGATTTCACCCCGGAGCTGGCGGGCAAGCTCGATGCGAAGGCGCTCGGGCACGTATGGGCCACGCTGCAGACGCAGTCCGGTGCCTATCGCGACCACGAGGCGCCGCTGGTGCGGGCCAACGTGATGAGCACCGATCTGGTCTTCGCCAAGGGCACGCAGGTCATGCTGACCCGCTGCGATTCGCAGGACCGGATCGAAACGGTGCGGATCATGCCCAAGGCGATGGCCGGGCTGCTCTCGCATGCGGTCAAGCCGCATCCGGAGGAACCGCACGCGCTGGCCGGCGGCGGTCGCGTGTTGCGGCTGGACGTACCTTCGCCGGCAGGCCCGCTGTTCGGCGCGCTCACGCTGCCGGCCGGCGAGGGGCCGTTTCCGGCGGTGGTGCTGGTATCGGGCTCGGGCGACAACGACCGCGACGAGCTGATCGGGCCGAACAGGCCCTTCCGGGACATCGCCGAGGGCCTGGCCCGCCTGGGCATCGCCTCCCTTCGCTACGACAAGCGCAACTTCGACTACAACCAGACTTGGGGTGACAAGACCGGGCGCGTGATCGACTCGGAAGTCACCGACGATGCCGTGACCGCCGCGCGCCTGCTGGCGAAACAGCCGCACGTCGACGCCCACCGCGTGTTCGTGGTCGGCCACAGCCTGGGCGCGATGATGGCGCCGCGCATCGGCCGTCGCGATCCGCAACTGGCCGGCCTTGTGCTGATGGCCGGGCCGGCGCGGCACATCCTGGACGCACTCGAGCAGCAGGCGCGCGAGCAGTCGATCCGGGCCGGCCTGTCGGCCGAGGATGTCCGGAAGAGCGTGCAGGCCGTCACCGACGAGAAAGCATTGCTGGCCAAGGTCGGGCCTGGCCAGGACGCGCCGGCGGGAAACTTCAGCAACGCACCGCAGACTTACTGGTTGAGCTGGCAACGGGTCGATCCGCTGGCCGACGCGCGGGCGCTGTCGATGCCGATGCTGTTCTTGCAGGGTGCGAGTGATTTCCAGGTGTCGCCCACGCTGGACTTCGGACGGTGGAAGGAGGCGCTGGGCCAGCGTGACAACACCGCCTTCCACTTGTATCCCGGCCTGAGTCACTTGTTCATGCCTGCCGGCAAGACCGGCACCATCGCCGACTACACGGCACCGGCGACGGTCGATCCGAAGGTCATCACCGACCTGGCGACGTGGATCAAGGCCCAGCCCGCTCTGGAAAAGACCGCCAGCGCAGCACCGTAAACGGGCGTGGGGGGGGGGGGGGGGGGGCCCCCCCCCCCCCCCCCCCCCGCCAGGGCCGACCCGTAGCCGGGCGTGCGGCGGCCGCTTGAGCGGCCGCCGCAAAACCGTGCCTCCGGGCCGGCTATAATCTGGTGTTTCCCTCTGTCGTGCCGATCCCATGTTCGAGTCGCTCAGCCAACGCCTTTCCGCCACCGTCAACCGCCTGCGCGGTCGCGGCCGGCTGACCGAGGAAAACATCCGCGAGTCCCTGCGCGAGGTGCGCATCGCGCTGCTGGAGGCGGACGTCGCGCTGCCGGTGGTGCAGGCGCTAATCGAGCGGGTGAAGGTACGCGCGGTCGGCCAGGAGGTCCTGAAGAGCCTCTCGCCCGGCCAGGCGCTGGTGAAGGTGGTCAGCGACGAGCTGACCAAGGTCATGGGTACGGCCAACGCCGAGCTCAGCCTCGCCCAGCAACCGCCCGCGGTGGTGCTGATGGCCGGCCTGCAGGGCGCGGGCAAGACCACCACGGTGGCCAAGCTCGCCCGCTTCCTGACCGAGCGCAAGAAAAAGAAGGTGATGGTGGTCAGCTGTGACGTCTACCGTCCGGCAGCCATCGAGCAGCTGCGCACGCTGGCCGAGCAGGTCGGCGTGAGCTTCTTCCCGTCCGAGGCGGGGCAGAACCCGGTCGACATCGCCAAGGCCGCGATCGCCGCCGCCCGCCGCGAAGTGGTCGACGTGCTGCTGGTCGACACCGCCGGCCGCCTGCACATCGATGAAGCGATGATGGGCGAGATCAAGGCGCTGCACGCCGCGATCACGCCGGTCGAGACGCTGTTCGTGGTCGACTCGATGACCGGCCAGGACGCGGCCACCACCGCCAAGGCTTTCAGCGAGGCGCTGCCGCTGACCGGCGTGGTGCTGACCAAGACCGACGGCGACGCCCGCGGCGGCGCCGCGCTGTCGGTGCGCTACATCACCGGTCGGCCGATCAAGTTCCTGGGCGCGGGCGAGAAGACCGACGCGCTGGAGCCGTTCCACCCCGATCGCCTGGCCCAACGCATCCTGGGCATGGGCGACGTGCTGTCGCTGGTGGAGGAAGTCGAGCGCAAGGTCGACCAGGAAAAAGCGCAGCAGCTCGCCCAGAAGGTGATGAAGGGCAAGCGCTTCGATCTGAACGACATGCGCGACCAGCTCGAGCAGATGAACAACATGGGCGGCCTGGCCGGCCTGCTGGACAAGCTGCCGGGCGTGGCGAACCTGCCGGACAACGTCAAGTCGAAGGTCAACGACAACGAGATCAAGCGCATGGTCGCGATCATCGGTTCGATGACCAAGAAAGAACGCCGCCATCCCGACCTGCTCAACGGCTCGCGTCGCGCACGCGTGGCGCGCGGTTCGGGTACGCAGCCGGCCGACGTCAACCGCCTGCTCAAGCAGTACATGCAGATGGAGAAGATGATGTCCAAGCTCTCCAAGGGCGGCACCAAGGGCCTGATGCGGCAGATGCGCGGCGCCATGAAGGGCATGGGCGGGATGGGCGGCGGTTTCCCGCCGATGCGCTGAAGCCCCGTGCCTGCGCCGGGCTCCAGGCAAATGGCGTGCCCGGTAGCCTGCAGGTCTTCCATTTTACCGAAAATCCACTAAAATGCCGCGTTTACCGCGCGCGGATCCCGTGCGTGCTGCCGGCACGGCCGGCACCTCTGGAGCTTTTACTTATGGTCAAGATTCGTCTTTCGCGCGGTGGCGCCAAGGGCCGCCCGTTCTACCACGTCGTCGTGACCGACCAGCGCAACAAGCGCGACGGTCGCAGCATCGAGAACGTGGGCTTCTACAACCCGGTCGCGTCCGGCAAGGACAAGCGCCTCGAGCTCAACGTCGAGCGCGTGAACGAGTGGGTGGGCAAGGGTGCCCAGCTGACCGACAAGGTCGCCGCCCTGCTCAAGGAAGCCGGCAAGCAGCAGGCTGCTGCCTAAGCATGGCTACAGCCGGTCGGCGCGTCCTGGTCGGACGCATCGTCGGGCTGTATGGCGTGCAGGGCTGGCTCAAAATCGAATCCTGGACCGAGCCCCGCACGCAGATCTTCAAGTACCAGCCCTGGCTGCTCGAAAAGGCGCCGGGCGAGGTGATGGAAGTTGGCGGTATTACTGGACGTCCGCAGGGCAAGGGGCTGATCTGCCAACTGCCTGGCGTGGACGACCGCGATGCCGCGGCGGCGCTGGTGGGACTGGACATCCATGTCGCCCGCGAGCTGCTGCCGCCTCCGGCCAAAGGCGAGTATTACTGGGTCGACCTCGAGGGGCTTGAGGTCGTCACCACCGAAGGGGTGTTGCTGGGACGGGTAAGCCACCTGTTCGCCACCGGCGCCAACGACGTGGTGGTGGTGAGGGACGGTACGCGCGAGCGGCTGGTGCCCTTCGTCCAGGGGACTTACGTGCGTTCGGTGGATCTTTCCGGCGGGCGCATGGTGGTGGACTGGGATCCGGAGTTCTAGGAATCGAGGATCCGATGCGCATCGACGTCGTCACGCTGTTTCCCGACTTCATGCGCCAGTGCGCCGCCGTCGGTGTGGTAAGACGCGCGCAGCAGCGCCAGTTGCTGCAGGTGGAAACCTGGAACCCGCGCGACTACGCCACCGACAATTACCGCACCGTGGACGGCCGCACCTGCGGCGGCGGGCCCGGGATGGTGATGCTGATCGAACCCTTGCGGGCGGCCATGAAGGCCATGCGCGAGGCGGCGCCGGAACCGGCGCACGTGATTTATCTCAGTCCGCAGGGAGCGCGGCTGACGCAGGGCAGGGTGGAAGCGCTGGCGAAATTGCCGCGCATCGCCTTGCTCTGCGGGCGTTACGAGGGTGTGGACGAACGCCTGCTGGCGCACGAGGTCGACGAGGAGCTCTCCATCGGCGATTATGTGCTGTCCGGGGGCGAGCTGGGCGCCGCGGTGATCATCGACGCGGTCGGCCGGCTGCAGGAAGGCGCGTTGAACGACGCGCAATCCGCCGAGCAGGATTCGTTTTCGAACGGGCTGCTCGATTGTCCGCACTACGCGAAGCCGGTGCACGACGCACTGGGTGACGTGCCGGAAGTGCTGCTCTCCGGCGACCACGCGGCGATCCGCCGCTGGCGCCTGAAGCAGTCGCTGGGACGGACCTGGCTGCGGCGGCCCGACCTTTTGGCGCAATGCGCGCTGGACAAACAGTCCCGCGCATTGCTGGAAGAATTCCGCCGCGAGCATGCTCGGCAAGAGCAGCAGCGGCACGACGAAGCGGCCGTCAAGCCGCAGTAATTGCAAATTTCAATCAGGTGTTGCCATGAACAAGATCATCGAACAGTTCGAAGCCGAGCAGATCACCCGCCAGCTGCCGGAATTCGGCCCCGGCGACACCGTGGTGGTCAACGTCAAGGTGAAGGAAGGCAACCGCGAGCGCGTGCAGGCCTTCGAGGGCATCGTCATCGCCAAGCGCAGCCGCGGCCTGCATTCGGCCTTCACCGTGCGCAAGATCTCGCACGGCACCGGCGTGGAGCGCGTGTTCCAGGCGCACAGCCCGGCGATCGATTCGGTGCAGGTCAAGCGCAAGGGCAAGGTCCGTGGCGCCAAGCTGTACTTCCTGCGCGGCCTGGAAGGCAAGGCTGCCCGCATCAAGGAAGACATCGCCGCCGTGTCTGCTGCCAAGGCTGCTGCCAAGGCTGCTGCTGCCGCCGCCGCCGAGTAAGCGCTGGCATAGCGGTTTACGCGAAAGCCCCGCGGAGCGATCCGCGGGGCTTTCGTTTGCGCGTCAGAAAGTCGAGATCCCTGTCGGAGCACGCCCTGTGCGCGACCGCCATGCGGCAGGCCGGCACAGGTCAGCCTGGCCGGGGGGCTACATCAACCGCTGCGGCTCCTGCAGGAAGTTGCCCTGCACGAAATCCACGCCGCAGGCGAACAGCAGCGAGGTGCTGGTTGCATCCTCGACCCACTCGGCCACGGTCAGTCGCTTCATCTCGTGGGCCTGCACGCAGATCTCCCCGATCTTCTTCTGGTTCTCGGGGTGCTGCGGCAACTGGTTCATGTAGGTGCGGTCGATCTTCAGGTAGTCGGCGTCGATGTGGGTCAGCAACTGGAACGAATTGAGGCCCGAGCCGAACTGCTCCAGCGCAAAGCGCCCGCCCATCTTCTTCCAGCGGGTGATGAACTCCTGCGCCGGACGCAGCAGCGTCACCACCTTGCTCTCGGTCATCTCCAGCACGATCTGGCCCTGGCGCAGCCCGGCGCGCTTGAGTCGGTCTTCCAGCCAGGGCAGGAACGCGGCCTCCTGCATCGACTGGGCCGTGAGCTTGACGAAGAACGTGGTCTGCACGCCCTGGCCGTCGCGCGCCTTGAGCATTTCGATCGCGCGGTTGAGCACCCAGCGGTCGATCGCCGGGGTCAGGCCGTGCTTTTCGGCGATCGGCATGAAGAAGCCAGGCAGCACCTCGCCCTGCGGACCGTTCATGCGCAGCAGCACCTCGGAATATTCGCCCTCGGCGTCCTGCAGGCTGATCGTGTGCTGGTGGTAGAGCACGAAATTGTCTTGTTCCAGCGCCTGCTTGAGCAGCTGCAGCCAGTAACGCTCGCGCTCTTCCTCGGCCTTCTCGCGTGCGGCCGGGTCGTGCAGCTCGCTGCGACCGCCGCCCTGGCTCTGCGCGTTGCGCAGCGCCTGGCTGGCCTGGTTGAGCAGCAGCTCGGCATTGGCATTCTTCTCGCCCAGCAGGCTGCCGCCGATGCTGGCCGTGACCGTGATGGAGCGGGTGCCGGCGTCGAAAATGTCGCTGGCGATGGACTGCAGCACGCCGTCGATCCACTGCTTGATCGCCTCGTCGCTGCGCGACTGGAGCATCACGCCGATGGTGTGCTCGGCCAGCAGGCCGGCCATGTCGGTCTCGCCCAGCAGCGCACTGATGCGGCCCGCGAATGCCGCCAGTAGCTCGTCGGCCTGGCCCAGGCCGATGCCGGCGACGATGGTCTGCCAGTTGTCCGGCTCGATCAGCAGCAGGGTCTGGCCCTTCTTGCCCTTGGCCGCGGCGGCCACGGATTCATCGATGGTCTCGAGCGTGCGGGCGCGGTTGAACAGGCCGGTGACCGGATCGCGCTGCAGTTGTTCGATCAGCGCCGGGTCTACCTGTTGACGGCGGAACACGATTTGCAGGCAGGGTTCGCCCTCGAAGGTGGCGCCGGCGAATTCGACCGTGGCCTTGAAGGTGCTGGCGTCGGCGCGGCGCGCCTGCAGCTCGACCTGGTTGGCCGCCTTTTCCTTGCGCGAATGGGCGCGCAGGAGCCCCTTGAAAGCCTCGGCGTCCGCCGTGCCGATCATGTCCAGCACCGGCAGGCCGAGGAGGTCGTCGAACTCCTCGTAGCCGAAGGTTTCCAGGTAGGCGCGATTGGCGCGCACGTGCATGCCTTCGTGCACGTAGGCGATGGGGTCGGTGGAGGAATCGAGCAGGGCGTCGCAACGACGCTCGGACTCGCGCAGCGCGGCTTCCAGCAGGCGTACCTGGCGGCGTGTGTGCAGCGACTCGAACTCGCGCTGCAGCACCGCGATCAGCTGCTTGGGCTGGGTGCGCAGCGCGGTGCCGCGCACGCCGCCGGCGAACATCTCGGCCACGCTCTGGGTGTCGAGCTGGTTGACCAGCGCCAGCAGTGCCACGTCGCGGCCGTGCGCGTCCAGCAGGTGGGCGACCTCGCGCAGCTCCAGGCCGGCGGCGGGGTCGAACAGCACGATGTCCGGCTCCAGCTCGTCCAGTGCCGCCTGCACCTGGTCGGCCTGGGTCGCCCGCGCGGGACGTACCGCGATGCCGGCGTTGCGCAGCAGGCTGATGATCTGTTCGGCATCCTCGACGGATTTTTCGACGAAGAGGATCTTGATGACGGAGTCTTTTTTCATTGAGCCCTGGCGGCTGCCCGTGGATCGGCGGGATCGCTGGCGCCCCTCGCCGCGACCGGAAGGCGAGCCGGTTCCAGCCGTTCACCTTCCATCCACGGTTTGTAACGGATTCCCCCACAGAGCGCCAGCGGCAACTCGCACAAAGGCAACGCCCGCCTCATCCGGCGGGCCGCATTGTCACAGTGGGCGCTTGGAAGCGTCCCCGGCGACCTCGCGCACCAGCCGAGGTACCAGGTAGCCGGGAAGGTGCTGGCGCAGGTCCTCGACCAGGGCCAGGGCGCGCGCGTCGTCCACTTCGAAATGGGCCGCGCCCTGCACGCGGTCGAGCTGGTGCAGGTAGTAGGGCAGCACGCCGGCGGCGAAAAGCCGCTCGGACAGCGCGGCCAGCGAAGCGGGCGCGTCATTGACCCCGCGCAGCAGCACGGACTGGTTGAGCAGCGTGGCACCGGCCTGGCGCAGGGCCGCACAGGCGGCGTCCACGCCGGCGTCGAACTCGTTGGCATGGTTGGCGTGCAGCACCACGACCTTCTGCAGCGGCAGAGCCTCCAGCCAGGCCAGGAATGGCCCGTCGATGCGCTCGGGCAGCACCACCGGCAGGCGGGTGTGGATACGCAGGCGGGTCACCTGGGGCAGGTCGGCCAGGCCACGGCCGAGCTCTTCCAGCTTCGAGGTCGCCAGGGCGAGCGGGTCGCCGCCGGACAGGATCAGCTCACTGATCGACGCATCGTCCTTGAGATGGGCCAGCGCCTGCTTCCATTGCCCGGCTGCGGCGATCTCCTCGCCATAAGGGAAGTGCCGGCGGAAGCAGTAGCGGCAGTTGATCGCGCAACTGCCACTGGCGATCAGCAGCGCGCGGCCGTGGTACTTGTGCAGCACGCCCTGCGCCTCGCGCGCGGCCAGGTCGCCCACGGCGTCCGGGACGAAACCGGGCACATGGTCCAGTTCGGCCAGTTGCGGCAACACCTGCAGCAACAACGGGTCGCGAGCATCACCCTGGCGCATGCGCGCCACGAAACCCCGCGGCACCCGCAGCGCGAAGCCGGCATCGGCCGGCGGCAGCCGATCGGCCAGGTGCGCGAGTCCCACGACATCGAGCAACTCGCCGGCGTCGGTGATCGCGTCCCGCCACAGCTCGCGCCAGTCGGGCAGGGTCGGCGATAGGCGGGCGGCGGGGCTTGCGGTTATCATGGTGGGCCTTGAGGCGGGCTTCGGGCCCGTGCAAACCCCTATTTTAGCCGCCGGAACGGCGGTGTTTACCTCTGGAGCAGAAAGCGCATGGCGACCGCCGGTCTCAACGACGTCAAGAAGGGTATGAAGATCCTTCACAACAACGATCCGTGGGTCATCACCGACGCCGACTTCATCAAGCCCGGCAAAGGCCAGGCGTTCACCCGCATCTTCATCCGCAACCTGAAGACGGGCCGCACCACCGAACAGACGATGAAGTCGTCCGACTCCTTCGAGGTCGCCGACGTCACCGATACCGACATGCAGTTCCTCTACTCCGACGGCGAGTTCTGGCACTTCATGCAGCAGGAGAGCTTCGAGCAGCACCAGGCCACGAAGGCGGGCGTGGGTGACGCGGCGAAGTGGCTCAAGGGCGAGGAAGAGTGCGTGGTCACGCTGTTCAACGGCGAGATCATCACCGTGCAGGCACCGAACTTCGTCGAGCTGAAGATCACCGAGACCGACCCGGGCGTCCGCGGTGACACCTCCGGCGGCGGCGGCAAGCCGGCCACGCTGGAAACCGGCGCCGTGGTGCGCGTGCCGCTGTTCGTGGGCACCGACGAGGTGATCAAGGTCGACACCCGCACCGGCGAATACGTCAGCCGCGTCGGCAAGTAAGCGCCGCTGCAGCAAACCCGACGGCACGGCAGCGCAGGCGCCGTGCCGTTTTCGTTCCACCGCTACACGAGACCGCGATGACTGAAGCCACCTCCGAGATCGACCTCCTCATCGAAGCCCGCTGGGTGGTTCCCGTCGAGCCGCATGCGGTCGTGCTGGAGCACCACGCGGTCGCGATCGACGGCGGCGAGATCAAGGCGGTCCTGCCGACTGCCCAGGCGCGCGAGGCTTACGCGCCGCGCGAGCGGGTGGAGCTGCCTGAGCACGCGCTGATCCCCGGCCTGGTCAACAGCCACACGCACAACCCCATGACGCTGCTGCGCGGCCTGGCAGACGACCTGCCGCTGATGACCTGGCTGCAACAGCACATCTGGCCGGCCGAAGCGAAGGTGATCGGGCCGGAGTTCGTGCGCGACGGCGTCGAGCTCGCGGTCGCCGAGATGTTGCGCGGCGGCACCACCTGCGCCAACGAGAACTACTTCTTCCCCGACGTGATCGGCGCGACCTACCGGCGGCTGGGTTTCCGCGCCGTGGTCGGCCTGCCGGTGATCGAGTTCCCGACCGCCTGGGCCAAGAGCCAGGACGAATATTTCGAACGCGGCGGCGAAGTGCACGACAGCTTCCGGGGCGACGGGCTGGTCGGTACGGCCTTCGCGCCGCATGCGCCTTATACGGTGTCGGACGAGAGTTTCGAGCGCATCCGCATGCTGGCCGACCAGCTCGACATCCCCGTCCACCTGCATCTGCACGAGACCGCGCACGAGGTCGAGGAAGAGAAGAAGAAATCCGGACTGCGCCCGTTCCAGCGCCTGCAGAAGCTGGGCCTGGTCAACGATCGCTTGATCGCCGTGCACATGACCCAGCTCACCGAGGGCGAGATCGCCGCCTGCGCGGAAGCGGGCGTGTCGGTGGTGCATTGCCCCGAATCCAACCTCAAGCTCGCCTCCGGCTTCTGTCCGGCGGAGAAACTGCGACGTGCTGGCGTGAACGTGGCGATTGGCACCGACGGCTGTGCCTCGAACAACGACCTGGACATGGTCGGCGAGATGCGCACCGCGGCGCTGCTCGCCAAGGCGGTCGCCTCCGACGCGGCGGCATTCGATGCGGCATACGCTCTGCGTGCGGCCACGCTCAATGGCGCCAAGGCCATGGGCCTGGACGCCCGCATCGGCTCGATCGAGCCGGGCAAGCAGGCCGATCTCGCTGCCGTGCGGCTGAGCGACATCGAGACGCAGCCGCTGTTCCACGTTGCCTCGCAGCTGGCCTATGCCGCCGGGCGCCACCAGGTGACCGACGTGTGGATCGCCGGGCGCCGCAAGCTGGCGGCGCGTGAACTGGTCGACCTCGATCCGGCGGCGATCCTGGCCAAGGCACATGCCTGGCGCGAGCGCATCGCCGCGTTTTCGTAAGGAGCCCGCGTGAACCTCTATCTCGTCATGGTCATGCGCCGCCCGCAGTTCGACCCGGCGGTGGTGCCGGCGCACCAGCGCTTCCTCGACGAACTGCGCACGCAAGGTCGCGTGGAGCGTTCGGGCCCGTTCGGCGACAAGTCCGGCGGCGCCTACCTGCTGCGCGCGACGGACCTGGCCGAGGCGCAGGCCATCGCCCATCGCGACCCGACCCACGTCAGCGGCGGTTGGGATGTGACGGTGTACGAATGGCAGGCCCACTAGCCGCCCCTCACCCGTAGCAGCCCGCTTGCGGGCGATGCCCTGGTTGAAGGCGCATCGAAAGCGCATCGCCCGCAAGCGAGCTCCTAAAAAGTCTGCGCACGTAAGGACCGCTCCATGACCGACACCACCACCAACGTCAGCCCCGACGAAATCGCCCGCTTCGACAAGCTGGCCGCCCGCTGGTGGGATCCGGACGGTGAATCCCGCCCGCTGCACGACCTCAACCCCGTGCGCGCCGCCTACGTCGCTGCCCGCGTGGACCTGCGCGACGCGAAGGTGGCCGACGTCGGCTGCGGTGGCGGCCTGCTCAGCGAGGCGCTGGCCCGCAACGGCGCGAGGGTCACCGGCATCGACCTGGGCGAGAAAGTCATCGAGGTGGCGAAGCTGCACTTGTTCGAGTCCGGGCTCCAGGTCGACTACCGCCTGCAATCCTCCGCCGCACTCGCCGCCGGCGAGCCTGAAAGCTTCGACGCGGTCTGCTGCATGGAGCTGATCGAGCACGTGCCCGACCCGGTCGCGCTGGTGAACGACCTGGCCGGGATGCTCAAGCCCGGCGCGCGCCTGTTCATGTCCACCCTCAACCGTACACCGGCCGCGTTCGGCGCGGCGATCCTCGGCGCGGAGTACGTGATGCGCCTGCTGCCGCGCGGCACCCATCACTACGCGCAATTCCTCAAACCCTCCGAGCTGGGCCGCCTGCTGCGCCATGCCGGGCTGGAGCTGGAGGACGTCTCCGGGCTGGCCTACAACCCGCTCACGCGCAAGGCCTCGTTGAGCCGCATCACCGCGGTCAACTACCTGTTGTGCGCGCGCAAGCCGGCATGAAGCCGCTGCCGAACATCATCGAAGGCGTGCTGTTCGATCTCGACGGCACGCTGCTCGACAGTGCTCCGGACCTCTACGCTGCGCTCGAGCGCCAGTGCGAGGAAGAGGGCGCGCCGGCGCCACCCTACGCGCCGGTGCGCGAGGTAGTCTCGCGTGGCGCGCGGGCGGTATTGCGCTGCGCCTTCGGCCACCTCGGCGAGCCCGCGGTGGAGGCGCGCGTGGAGCGCTACCTGGCGCTGTACGAAGAAGTCATGGGCCAGGCCACGCACCCGTTCGAGGGCATCGAGCCGATGCTTGCCCAACTCGACGCCGCCGGCGTGCGCTGGGGCATCGTCACCAACAAGGCCGGGTTCCTCACCAATGAACTGCTCAGGCGGATCGGCTGGGACGGCCGCGCGGCGGCGGTGGTCAGTGGCGACACCCTGCCGGTGAAGAAGCCCGACCCGGCGCCCGTGCGCCTGGCCTGCGCGCGCGCGGGCATCGATCCGGCACGCAGCCTGTTCGTCGGCGACGACCGCCGCGACGTCATGGCCGGTGCCGCCGCCGGGCTCTACACCGTCGCGGTGGCCTGGGGTTACCTCGACGGCGGCGATCCGCGCGAATGGAACGCCGACGCCGTGCTGGACACGCCTGCGGAGTTCGCCCAATGGCTGCGCCGCGGCCAGGCGGTGGCGTGATGGACGCCAGCCACGACGCCCTGCAGAGCTACGTGGACAAATGGCTGGCCGCGCAGCCGGCGCAACGCGTGGCGCTGGCCTTCGTCGATCCCGTGCGCCACCCCGGCCATATCGCGCTGGCCGCCTTGGAGCAGGAACTGCTCGCCGCCGCCTACGGCATCCGCGAGCCGCACGTGGCCGCCACCAAGCTCAACTGGTGGGCGGAGGAACTGGCCAACGCCCCCGAAACGGGCGGACGCCATCCGCTGACCCAGGTGCTGTTCGACGATGAACGTGCCGCACGCATGGGCAGCGAGCGCTGGTTGGCCCCGGTGTTGGCGGCGATGGCCCAGTTGGAAGAGGGTACCGCGCCCGACTTCGGCGCCCAGCTGACGGCCGCCTCGCAGTTGCATGGTGCGCTGGCTGCGCTGGAGACGGCCTGGTGGTTCGGCGAAGCGGCCTCACCCGAACGTGCGGCCCGACTTGCGGCATTGGGCCACCTGCTGCATGCGCTGCGACGCCTGGATGACGATGTCGAACGCGACCGGTTGCCGTTGCCGATGGCGTCGCTGGCGCGCCATGGTCTGAGTCGCGACCAGTTGCGCCGCGCCGGCACCGCACGCAACGCGGCCGTGCGCGACCAGTTGGGCGAGCTCGCGGCCAGCTGGCGCGAAGCGTCACGATTGCCGGGCCCGCTCAGCGTGTTCCGCGCGATCGAGTCGCGCGAGGGAGAGCGCCTGACCCAATACGCGGCCGGCGCCCCCGAGCCGCTGCTGGCCCTGCAGCGCGCCCGTCCCTCCGGTGGCCTGGCGACGACATGGGCCGCCTGGCAGGCCGCGCGACGCTGGCGCCGCGCGGACGCCGCCTGACCCAACCGCGGGCGGGGTCGTTATGCACTCAACACAGTGTTTCCGCAGCATGCCTGTTGCCCCCGCGCGCGCTGCCCCAAAATAGAAAGCCGCAAGGCGCCCCCGCCTGCCGCAAGGACAACCCATGCACAGCCACGAAAACACCGCCCGCCTGCTGCCCGACGTCGCCGTCCAGGCGCAGCCGCACCTGGCGGGTGCGCTGGACTGGGTAGGCATGGACGGCATCGAGGTGCCGGTGCGCTTCGACGCGGGCGACGGCAGCGTGGAGCGCGCCAGCGCGCAGGTGGGCGCCTTCGTCAACCTGACCCGCCCGGACAAGCGCGGCATTCACATGTCGCGCCTCTACCTGCTGGTCGACCGGCACCTGAGCGCCAACCCGCTGGACGCGGCGGTGATCGAAGCGCTGCTGCGCGCGTTCCTGGAATCCCATAAGGACCTTTCCGATCGCGCCCGCATCAGCATCCGTTTCGACCACCTGGTCCGCCGGCCCGCATTGCGCAGCGACAACAGCGGCTGGCGTGCCTACCCGGTGTCGATCGAGGCGAGTCTTTCGCCCGAGGGTTTCCAGCTCGAGCTGGGGACCGAGGTGGTCTACTCCTCGACCTGTCCGGCCTCCGCCGCGCTGTCGCGCCAGATGATCCAGGAACAGTTCGCGCGCGACTTCGACGCCGCGCAACCGCTCGATCACGCGGCCGTGCTGGCCTGGCTGGGCAGCGAGCAGGGCATCGTCGCCACGCCGCATGCGCAGCGCAGCGTGGCCCGCTTGCTGGTGCGCCTGGCCGATGGTGTGGGCTTCAATCTGATTTCGACGCTGGACCGCGTCGAGCAGGCGCTCGGCACGCCGGTGCAGACCGCGGTCAAACGCGAGGACGAACAGGCCTTCGCGCTGGCCAACGGCGGCAACCTGATGTTCTGCGAGGATGCCGCCAGACGCATCCAGAAGGCGCTCGACGCCGACCCGCGCATCGCCGACTTCCACGTGCGCCTGGAACACCAGGAAAGCCTGCACCCGCACGATGCGGTGGCCTACGCCAGCAAGGGCGTGCCCGGCGGCTACGGCTCGGCGGCGTAACCGGTTCCACTCCCGCAGGCCGGGCGCTCGCCGGCGTCAGCGCTCCTCGCGGGACCGGCACCGGGCCAAATGGAAGTGATCCGGCACCGGATCGACGCCCCCGGCACATAGCGGCTGGCAACGCAGGATGCGCCACAGCGCCATCACGCTGCCACGCAGGGGGCCGAAGCGCACGATGGCAATCCGTGCATAATCGGAACAGCTGGGGTGGAAGCGGCAACGCTGACCCAGCAGGGGGCTCAGCAAGCGTTTGTACGCGCCAAGCAGGAGGAGCAGGAATCGGGTCACTTTCGTTCACGCAGCCCAAACGGCTCGCGGCATGTAGTGGCTCGAAGTATTCCAGATGCCTGTTGATGGTGTAAGACGCATGGGCTATAACACCCGGCCGCCACGGCCAAAACGGTGAAGGGATATGGCGAAAACGACGCGTAGTTCGACCGCCGCCAAGGCGCAGAAAGGGAAGGCTGCGGGCAAGGCGAAAGAAGCCAAGACGAGCAAGCCCAAGGTCGCTGCTGCCAGTGCCCGGACCGGCAAGAGCGCAACCGCCAAAAAGGCTGCGCCCGCCCGCAAGCCGGCCGCCAAACAGGCGTCGGTGAAGAAGCCCGTTGCGCGCAAGCCGGTCGCCGGCAAGGCGGCTGCGAAGCCGGCTGCCAAGTCCGCCAGCAAGACCGTGGCAAAGAAGGTTCCGGCCAGGAAGGCGCCTGCTGCCAAGGCCCCGGCCGGGAAGCAGGCTGCCCGCAAGCCTGCTCCGACGGTGAAGAAGGCCTCGTCCGCCAGCAAGGCCAAGCCGCAATCGAAGGCCGCGGCCAGCAAGGTTGCCAAGCCGCAGCCTAAGGCGGCGCCGAAGAAAGCGGTGAAGCCGGCAGCCAAGGCTATTCCGAAGAAGGCGGCGCCCGCCAAGCCGGTGACGAAGGCTGCGAAGAAGGTCGCCTCCAAGCCGGCCAGCACTCCCAAGCCGTACAAGATCGTCAGCAAACCGGAAGCCAAGCCGTCCAAGCCCTCGGCCGCGCGACCCGCGGCACCGACCGTCGCGGTCAAGCAAACATCTCCATCACCCGCCGTTGCGCCCATGAAGGGCAAAGTGGCGAGTGCCGTCGCTATGGTGACCCCACGCGTGGCCACGGCCACCGCCCGCCATACCCCACTCAAGAAACAGAAGACCCCGCAGTCCTCAATGAATAATTCCGTTACAACTCTCGACAATGGCGTGACCCGCGAGGATGGCCGTTACGCCCTGCCTTCCACCATCAATATCGACCTGCCCAAGGGTTACCGTCCCTCGAACGACGAGGAGTACATGAGCCCGAAGCACCTCGCCTACTTCCGCAACAAGCTGCGGGACTGGCGCGACCAGCTGGTCGAGGAATCGCGCCAGACGATGGAGAACCTGCGTGACGAGGTGCGCGACGTCGGCGATGAAGCCGAGCGTGCGACCCGCGAAACGGAGAACTCGCTCGAGCTGCGTACCCGCGACCGCTACCGCAAGCTGATTTCCAAGATCGACAAGGCGCTGCGCCGGATCGAGGAGGGCCGCTACGGTTACTGCGAGGAAACCGACGAGGAGATCGGCCTGGAGCGCCTGGACGCCCGCCCGATCGCCACGCTGTCGCTCGACGCGCAGGAACGTCGCGAGCATCTGCAGAAGCAGATGGGCGACTGAGGTCGGCGATCCGATCGAAGCGAAGCCCCGCGTCATGCGGGGCTTCGTGTTTCAGGAGGACAGAATCCCGTGTAGGAGCGCACCTGTGCGCGACCGTCGTGCGTCGCGGGGGCGCCCCCGGGGGCGCCCCCCGGGAGTTCGACCTTACCTGCCGCCTGGACGTGCGGAACCCCGTCGAGGTCTGGAAAGGGAACCCTGCGCGGCTACTCTCGGGCAGGAAGGTTGCTTGTAGGAGCGCACCTGTGCGCGACCGCCATGTCTCCCGGTCGCGCACAGGGTGCGCTCCTACAGGGAACGTCGTATCAAGCCAGCGCCTGTGCCGCGTAACCCTTGAGCTTGGCCAGCATGGCGGTCAGACCATTGGAACGGGTCGGCGAGAGGTGCTTCGCCAGCCCGATCGACTGCACGAACGCTGGCTCCGTCGTGACGATCTCGGCCGCGGGACGATCGGAATACACGCGCAGGACCAGGGCAATAAGCCCGGAGACGATCGCCGAGTCGCTGGTCGCCACGAAGTGCATCTTGGCCGCGTCGCCGCTGGGCACCAGCCACACCATCGACTGGCAGCCGTGCACGCGGTGCTCCTCGGTCTTGCACTCCTCGGGGAAGGGCGGCAACTGCTTGCCCAGGTCGATCAGGTATTGGTAGCGCTCGGACCAGTCGCCGAAGAAGGCGAATTCCTCGGCAATGTCCTGCTGCGCCTGCTCGGCGCTGGGGGCGGCGGTATTCATGCGGGCATTATCGCGCAGCGCGACCACGCGGTCGAAGCCATGCCTACGTAGGAGCCCGCTTGCGGGCGATGCTTCTCTCGGGTCCACCGAAAAGCATCGCCCGCAAGCGGGCTCCTACAAGGGGTGTTAGCCCTTGGAGATGCTCCAGCGCGTGCCCTGCGCGCCGTCTTCGATCGCCACGCCCATGTCGGCCAGCTCGTTGCGGATGGCGTCGGCGCGAGCGAAGTCGCGGGCCGCGCGGGCAGAGCGGCGCTCCTCCAGCAAGGCTTCGACGCGGGCTGCATCCACGACATCGTCGCCGGGCTTGAACCATGCCTCCGGCTCCTGCTGGAGCAGGCCGAGCAGCGCGCCACCGCCGAGCAGCGCAGCCTTGGCGTCGGCACTGCCGTTCTGCCGCGCCGCGTCGGCGAGCAGGGCCAGTTCGGCCAGCGCCTGCGGGGTGTTGAGGTCATCGCATAGCGCCGCTTCCACCCGCACGGGTACCGGCAGCTCGCCCTCGACGCGCACGTCGGCCAGGTCGCGCAGCACGCGGTACCAGCCGTCCAGCGTACTCACTGCCTGCGTGAGCGCGGCGTCGGACCAGTCCAGCGGCTGCCGGTAATGGCCGCGCAGCAGCAACAGGCGCAGCGCCTCGGGCGGGTGACGCTTGAGCAGTTCGTGCACCAGCAGCACGTTGCCCAGCGACTTGGACATCTTGCGCCCGTCGAAGGTGAGCATGCCGTTGTGCAGCCACCAGCGCGCGAACACCTCGCCGCCATGGGCGCAGGTGGACTGGGCGATCTCGTTCTCGTGGTGCGGGAAGGTCAGATCCACGCCACCGGCATGGATGTCGATCGTCGTGCCCAGGTGCGCCGCGCTCATCGCGGAGCATTCGATGTGCCAGCCCGGGCGGCCGCGGCCCCACGGGCTGTCCCAGCCGGGCAGCTCCGGCGTGGAGGGCTTCCACAGCACGAAATCGGTCGGGTTCTTCTTGTACGGTGCCACCTCGACACGCGCGCCGGCGATCAGCTCGTCCGTATCGCGGCCGGAGAGCTGGCCGTAGGCGGCATAGGTGCCGACGTCGAACAGCACGTGTCCCTCGGCCGCGTAGGCGTGGCCGTTGGCGATCAGCGTTTCAATCATGGCGATGATCTCGCCGATATGCGCCGTGGCGTGCGGCTCGATGTCCGGCGGCGCGATACCCAGTGCCGCCATGTCCTCACGGTAGGCAGCCGTGAAGCGGTCGGTGATCGTGCCGATCGGCGTGCCCTGGGCCAGCGCCGCGGCGTTGATCTTGTCGTCCACGTCGGTGATGTTGCGGGCGTAGACCACGTGCGGGTAATGCCGCCGCAGCAGCCGCACCAGAACGTCGAATACCACCGGGCCGCGTGCATTGCCGATATGCACGTAGTTGTAGACCGTCGGCCCGCACAGATACATGGTCACCCGCTGCGGATCGAGCGGCACGAAGGTGTCGGTGCGGCGGGTAAGGCTGTTGTAGAGGGTGATCGGCATCGGACGTGTCGGTGGCGCAGCCAAGCCGCGCATCTTAGCAGGCCCCACCCATGGCCCCTTTCCCCTCCGGGGAGAGAAAGTTGGAGGGCCGGGGTTCGCGGGGAAAAATCGGACGAGCGGGGCTTTTCCCGGGAAACCGACAGACGCTGAACGGACCCGACACCCCCGGTCATCCTCCGGAGGCTCTAAGCGTTGATTCAGCGTGAATTTGTTGCAATGACAATCGCGCAGAAGCGCTTTTCGGACCATGCTGGAGGTCCCATGAACAAGATGTTGCTCCCTGTCCTCGCGCTCGTCCTCGCCACCGGCGTCGTGCAGGCGCAGGACGGTCGTTACGCCGAAGGCGACGATGCCAACACGCACTACGGCTGGGCCGACGTGTTGCGGGTCGATCCGGTGTACGGCGTCGCCCGCACCGAAGTACCGCGGCAGGAGTGCTACGACGAGCCGGTCGTGCGTCGCGAGGGCGGCGGCAATACCACCGCCGGGACCGTGCTGGGCGCGGTGATCGGCGGCGTGCTCGGCAACACCGTCGGCAAGGGCGATGGCCGCAAGGCGGCCACGGTCGCCGGCGCGGTGGCCGGCGGCGCGGTCGGCCACGGCGTGGCCGGTCGGGGCGGGCGAGAGTACGACGACACGGTCACCCGCTGCCGTCAGGTCAGCTCGGTCAGCGAGCAGCGCCGCCTGATGGGCTACGACGTCGAATACCGCTATCACGGCGACGTCTACGTCTCGCGCCTGAACTACGATCCCGGCGAGCGGCTGCGGGTACGCGTGAGCGTCGCCCCGGCCGAGTGACGGGGTGTTCGCCGCGAAACCGCCGCCTCCGGGCGGCGGTTTTTCGTTTTGGACGTCCGTTCGTATGGACGTCCAGAAAAAGTTGTTGCGCCGCCACAGGAATGCCGGCATGATGCCGGCTCCCTACCCGGAAGTCCCATGTCCGCAGCCGTCTACACCGCTACCGTGCTCACCAGCGCCCGCATGGCCGCTGGCATGACCTCGCGTGCGCGCCGACCGCTGGTCCGACATTCGGCCGGGTAGGCTGTCGCTGCACGCGCATCAAGCGCAACGACGAACAAACCCGGCCACCGCGCCGGGTTTTTTGTTGCATGGAACTCGTCGCGGTCCACCCCAGACCCAGTAGTTTGTGCGCAGGTCCATCTGCGCAGAAGCAAAAAGCGGCCATCCATGGCCGCACTCCTTAAAGGAGCTTCCAGCATGGCCCTTCGACACTTCCTCACCACCCAGGATTACAGCCGCGCAGAGATCGACGCCCTGCTGGACCAGGCTGCCGCATTCAAGCGTTCGCCGCGCGGCCAGCAGCTGGCCGGCAAGTCCATCGCGTTGCTGTTCTTCAATCCCTCGATGCGCACACGCACGAGCTTCGAGCTGGGCGCATTCCACCTCGGTGGCCACGCGATCGTGCTCTCGCCCGGCAAGGACGCGTGGCCGATCGAATTTGAGGCCGGCACCGTGATGGACGGTGAAGCGGAAGAGCACATCGCTGAGGTAGCGCGGGTGCTCAGCCGTTACGTCGACCTGATCGCCGTGCGCGCCTTCCCCAAGTTCCAGGACTGGGCGGTCGACCGCGAGGACCGCGTCATCAAGGCCTTCGCCCGCTACGCCACCGTGCCGGTGATCAACATGGAAACGATCACCCATCCCTGCCAGGAACTCGCACATGCGCTGGCACTGAGGGAACACCTGGGCGATCTGCAGAACAGGAAGTACGTCCTCACCTGGACCTACCATCCCAAGCCGCTGAACACGGCCGTCGCCAACTCGGCGCTGCTGATCGCCACCAAGCTCGGCATGGACGTGACCCTGTTGTGTCCGACGCCCGAGTACGTGCTGGACGAGCGCTACATGGAGGCCGGCCGGCAGAACGCCGCCCGCAACGGCGGCTCGCTGAAGGTCAGCCACGACATCGAGGAGGCCTACAGCGGCGCCCACGTGGTCTACGCCAAGAGCTGGGGCGCACTGCCGTACTTCGGCCGCTGGGAGCAGGAAAAGCCGATCCGCGAGGCGCACCGGCACTTCATGGTGGACGAGGCCAAGATGGCGCTCACCGACCATGGCCTGTTCAGCCATTGCCTGCCGTTGCGCCGCAACGTCAAGGCGACCGATGCGGTCATGGACGCCCCGTATTGCATCGCCATCGACGAAGCGGAAAACCGCCTGCACGTGCAGAAGGCCGTGATGGCCTCGCTGCTCGCTTCCTGACCGCCCGCCGAAAAGAGACAACCATGAGCCAGCAAGACATCGTCCTCGCCTTCTCCGGCGGCCTCGATACCAGCTTCTGCGTGCCCTACCTCAAGGAACAGGGGTGGAACGTGCACACCGTGTTCGCCGACACCGGCGGCGTGGACGCCGAGGAGCGCGCCTTCATCGAACACCGCGCACACGAGCTGGGCGTAACCAGCCACCGCACCGTCGACGGCGGCCCCGCCATCTGGAACGGTTTCGTCAAACCGTTCGTCTGGGCGGGCGAGGGTTACCAGGGCCAGTACCCGCTGCTGGTGTCCGATCGCTACCTGATCGTGGAAGCGGCGCTCGCGCGTTGCGCCGAACTGGGTACCCACGCCATCGCGCACGGCTGCACCGGCATGGGCAACGACCAGGTGCGCTTCGACCTGGCGGTGAAGGCGCTGGGCGATTACCGCATCGTGGCGCCGATCCGGGAAATCCAGAAGCAGCACACGCAGACGCGCGCCTACGAGCAGAAGTACCTGGGAGAGCGCGGCTTCGGCGTGCGCGCCAAGCAGCAGGCGTACACCATCAACGAGAACCTGCTCGGCGTGACCATGTCCGGCGGCGAGATCGACAAGTGGCAGGCGCCCGGCGAGGGAGCGCGCGGCTGGTGCAAGCCGCGCGCTCAATGGCCGTCCGAACCGCTGGCGGTGAAGCTCGGCTTCGAGCGCGGCGAGGCGGTGAGCCTCGACGGCGAGCGCCTGCCGGGGCATCAACTACTGGCCAAGCTCAATGCACTGTTCGCGCGCTATGGCGTGGGCCGCGGCATGTACACCGGCGACACTACCATCGGGCTCAAGGGACGGATCGTGTTCGAAGCGCCCGGCTTGATCGCGCTGCTGGCCGCGCACCGCGCGCTGGAGGAGGCGGTGCTTTCCAAGCAGCAGAACCGCTTCAAGCCCGAGGTGGCGCGCAAGTGGGTCGAGGTGGTCTACGAAGGCTTTTTCCACGATCCGCTGAAGACCGACCTGGAAGCCTTCCTGGCCTCGAGCCAGGCGACCGTCAACGGCTTCGTGACGCTGCAAACCCACGGCGGGACGGTCGAGGCGGTGGCGGTGGAGTCGCCGAACATCCTCAACGCCAAGGGCGCCACCTACGCGCAGTCGGCCGATTGGGGCGTGGAGGAGGCCGAGGGCTTCATCAAGCTGTTCGGCATGAGCTCGACGCTGTGGGCGGAAGTGAATCGGAGCGCGAAGGGATGAGCAACACGCTCGCCATCACTTCGCTCGGGGAAAGGGTTGGCCCTTGCGGGAGCACGGCATGAGCACGTTGCTGGATGCCACGCTGGACCACCTGCGCGCGCTGGTCGCCTTCGACACGCGCAACCCGCCGCGGGCCATCGGCACGGGCGGGATCTTCGACTACCTGCGTTCGCAGTTGCCCGACTTCGAGGTGACGTTGACCGATCATGGCGCCGGCGCCGTGACCCTGCATGCCGTGCGCGGCCAGCCCAGGCTGCTGTTCAACGTACATCTGGACACCGTGCCGGACTCGCCGGCGTGGAGCGCCGATCCGCACGAGCTCCGCATCGAGGGTGATCACGCGATCGGCCTGGGCGCTTGCGACATCAAGGGGGCGGCCGCGGCGCTGCTGGCGGTGGCAAAGGCCACCGACGGTCCGCTGGCGCTGCTGTTTTCCACCGACGAGGAAGCCAACGATGCGCGCTGCGTCGCCGGTTTCCTGCGCGCTTTCCCCGCGTTCCCGGCAAGCCCGTACGAAGCCGTGATCGTGGCCGAGCCCACGCGCGGCGAGGCGGTGCTGGCACACCGTGGCATCCAGTCGGTACTGATGCGCTTCGCAGGCCAGGCAGGCCATGCGTCGGGCGAGCAGAAGCCGACCGACAGCGCGCTGCACCAGGCGGTGCGCTGGGGTGCGGCGGCACTCGATTTCGTCGCCGCGCAGTCGCACGAACGCTTCGGTGGACTCACTGGACTGCGCTTCAACATCGGCCGCGTGGAAGGCGGCATCAAGGCCAACATGGTCGCACCGGCTGCCGAGGTGCGCTTCGGCTTCCGCCCGCTGCCGACCATGGAGCCCGGCCGCTTGCTCGAAGGTTTCCGCAGCCTGGGCGACGCGGCACCGGCGCACTTCGAGGAAACCTTCCGTGGCAACTCGTTGCCCGCTGGCGACACCTCGAGCGCTGAAGCGAGGCGCCTGGCGGCGCGTGACCTGGCGGACGAGCTGGAGATCCCCATCGGCAACGCGGTCGACTTCTGGACCGAGGCTGCGCTGTTTTCCGCCGCCGGTTACACGTCCTTCGTCTACGGACCGGGCGATATCGCGCAGGCGCACAGCGCCGACGAATGGGTCGCCCTGGACCAGCTCCAGCACTACGCAGAAACCCTCTACCGGATCGTCAGCCGTGGAAACGCATAGCGGAGTCTGTGGTCAGGGCTCAAATGATTCGCGTTGCGAGGCAACCCTTCGGGCAGGGGCTGTTTGCCCTCGGGCCTGCGTCATCGCTCGGTCATGTATCGACATACATTCCCTCTCTCTTCCTTGTCCTGCGGGCAAACAGTCCCTGCGCGAACCATTTGAGCCATGACCACAGACTCCAAGACCCGCCAGACCATCGTCCGCCTGCTTTCGGCGATGGGCAGCGCGAAGGAAATCCAGCAGTACCTCAAGCGCTTCTCGCAGGTCGACGCCAAGCGCTTCGCGGTAGTGAAAGTCGGCGGCGCCGTGCTGCGCGATGACCTGCCGGCGCTCGCCTCCTCGCTGACGTTCCTGCAACAGGTCGGCCTGACGCCGATCGTGTTGCACGGCGCCGGCCCGCAGCTCGACCAGGAGCTGGCCGCGGCCGGCATCGCCAAGCAGACGGTCGGCGGCCTGCGCGTGACCTCGCCGCAGGCGATGGGCGTGGTGCGGCGCGTGTTCCAGCAGCAGAACCTGCGTCTGGTCGACGCTCTGCATGCGATGGACACCCGCGCCGTGTCGGTAGCGTCGGGCGTATTCATGTCCGACTACCTTGACCGCGAAACGCTGGGCATGGTCGGCAGGACGACCGGCATCGAGCTCGCGCCCATCGAAGCGGCGCTGCGGGCCAACGCCATTCCCGTCATCGCCAGCCTGGGCGAAACGTCCGAAGGCCAGCTGCTCAACATCAACGCGGATATCGCCGCCAACGAGCTGGTGCGCGTGCTGCAGCCGTACAAGATCGTGTTCCTCACCGGCACCGGCGGCATGCTCGATGCGCAGGGCCAGGTAATCGACTCGATCAACCTCTCCACCGAGTACGAGCACCTGATGGCGCAGCCGTGGATCGACGGCGGCATGCGCCTGAAGATCGAACAGATCGCCGACCTGCTGGCCGACCTGCCGCTCACCTCGTCGGTGTCGATCACGCGGCCGGCGGAGCTGGCCAAGGAGCTGTTCACCCACAAGGGCTCGGGCACGCTGGTTCGGCGGGGCGAGAAGGTGCTCAGCTTCGATTCGTGGGAGGGCGTGGATCGGGCACGTCTGCGCGTGCTGATCGAGTCGAGCTTCGGCCGTGCGCTGGTGCCGGACTACTTCGAGCGCACCCGGCCGTACCGTATCTACGTAAGCGAGAACTACCGCGCCGCGATGATCCTGACGCAGGAAGAGGGCATGGCCTACCTGGACAAGTTCGCCGTGCTGGACGAAGCGCAGGGCGAAGGCCTCGGGCGTGCCGTGTGGCTGGTGATGCGCGAGGCCAACCCGCGACTGTTCTGGCGCTCGCGCCACGGCAACAGCATCAATCCGTTCTACGACGCCGAATGCGACGGTTCGCTCAAGCAGCCGCGCTGGAAGGTGTACTGGTATGGCATCGATGACTTCCGGTTGATCGAGCGCTGCGTGGCCCACTGCGCGCACCGCTTGCCCACGCTGGCCGATGCCCTCCCCCTGACGAATAACGCAGCGTGAGGCTGGAAAAAATGGACAAGAAGACCGTAGGCATCGTCGGCGCACGCGGCCATACCGGTGCGGAGCTGGTCCGCCTCATCGCGCGGCATCCGGCGCTGCAGCTGGCCTATGTCTCCTCGCGCGAACTGGAGGGCCAGCGCGTGGACGCGCACGTGCCCGAGTACACCGGCGAGCTGCGCTACAGCGCCCCGGCGCATGAAGACCTGCCCGCGCTGGGCGCCGACGTGGTGATCCTGGCGCTGCCCAATGGCAAGGCAGGCGCCTGCGTGGAAGCCTTCGACAAGGCCGGCGCCGATCCGCTGATCGTGGACCTGTCGGCGGACTATCGCTTCGACGAGCGCTGGTACTACGGCCTGCCCGAGCTGACGCGCGGCCGCTGGCGTGGCCAGCGGCGCATCAGCAATCCCGGTTGCTACGCCACCGCGATCCAGCTGGCGGTCGCGCCGCTGAAGGACCTGCTCGCCGCGCCGCCGGTGTGCTTCGGCGTGTCGGGCTACTCGGGTGCCGGCACCACACCCTCGGACAAGAACGATCCGGAGAAGCTGCGCGACAACCTGATGCCGTATTCGCTCACTGGTCACATGCACGAGCGTGAGACCTCGGCGCGCCTGGGCGTGCCGGTGGAGTTCATGCCGCACGTCGCGCCGCACTTTCGCGGCCTCACCGTCACCTGCAACCTCTACCTCGCACGGGCGATGAAGCGCGAGGACGTGATGGCCCGGTTCAACCATGCCTACGAGGACGAGCCGCTCGTGCGCGTGCAGGACGAGGCGCCGTGGGTCAGCCGTATCGCCGGCAAGCACCACGCGGAGATCGGTGGCTTTGCCATGGCCCTCGACGGACGTCGCGTGGTGGTGGTCGCCACGCTGGACAATCTGCTCAAGGGCGCCGCCACACAGGCCATGCAGAACATCAACCGCGCGCTGGGGCAGGGCGAATTGACGGGTATTCCGGTGACGCCTGCAGCGCGACCGTGAGGCGAGGCCGCGTCGCCTTTGCCCTGTTGTCCGCTACCGAGACACTGCCATGCGCCTGACCCGCTACCTGCTCCCCACGCTCAAGGAAAACCCAGCCGAGGCGCAGATCGCCTCGCATCGGCTGATGCTGCGCGCCGGCCTGATCCGGCAGGAAGCGGCCGGCATCTACGCCTGGCTGCCGCTGGGCCTGCGCGTGCTCAGGAACATCGAGCGCATCGTGCGCGAGGAAATGGATCGTGCCGGCGCGGTCGAACTGCTGATGCCTACGCTGCAGCTGGCCGACCTGTGGCGCGAGAGCGGACGCTACGAGGCCTATGGCCCGGAGATGCTGCGCATCCGCGACCGCCACGAGCGCGAGCTGGTGTACGGTCCGACCAACGAGGAAATGGTCACCCGGATCTTCCGCAGCTACGTCAACTCCTGGCGCAGCCTGCCGCTCAACCTCTACCAGTTCCAGTGGAAGTTCCGCGACGAGCAGCGCCCGCGCTTCGGGGTGATGCGCGGGCGCGAGTTCCTGATGAAGGACGCCTATTCGTTCGACCTGGACGAGGCCGCCGCGCGCCGTTCCTACCAGCGCATGTTCGTGGCGTATCTGCGCATGTTCGACCGGATGGGCGTCAAGGCGATCCCCATGCGTGCGGAAACCGGCCCGATCGGCGGCGATCTCTCGCACGAGTTCCTTGTGCTGGCGCAGACCGGCGAGTCGGCGGTGTTCTGCGACCGGGCCGTCCTGGACTTGCCGGTGCCAGGCGCCGACGTCGACTACGGTAGTGACCTGACGCCGCTGGTCGAGGCATGGACGGCGCCCTATGCCGCCACCGAGGACGTGCATGAGGCGGAACGCTTCGAGCGCGACGTGCCAGTGGAACGACAAGTGCTCGCACGCGGCATCGAGGTCGGCCAGATCTTCTACTTCGGCACCAAGTATTCGGTGCCGATGAACGCCATGGTGCGCCACGCCGACGGTGTCGACCGGCCGGTCCATGGTGGCTGCTACGGTGTGGGTGTGTCGCGACTGATGGGCGCGATCATCGAGGCCAGCCATGACGAGCAGGGCATCGTCTGGCCGGACGGTGTGGCGCCGTTCCAGGTCGGCCTGCTGCATCTGAAGCACGGCGATGCCCGCGTCGATGCCGCCTGCGAGTCGCTGTACGCCCGCCTGCGCTCGGCCGGCCTGAGCGTCCTGCTCGACGATACCGACGAGCGGCCGGGCGCCAAGTTTGCGCGCATGGACCTGGTCGGCCTGCCCTGGCAGGTGCTGGTCGGCCCGCGCGGGCTGGATGCCGGCAGCGTCGAGCTGAAACACCGAGCCAGCGGCGAACGCCGCGAGATGGCCCCGGACGACGCGGTCGCGTTCCTGCGCCAGACCCTTTTCCCCCTCCAACCGGACGACCAGCCATGAGCGACCTCCTGTGGCAGAAGGCCGGCGTCGAAACCGACGCCCGGATCATGCGTTTCCTCGCCGGCAACGACGTGCTGCTGGACCGCGAGTTCTTCCTGTACGACATCACCGCGAGCAAGGCGCACGTGGAGGGCCTCGAACGCATCGGCGTGGTCAGCGCCGACGAGGCCGCGGCACTCGAACGCGAGCTCGACACGCTGGGACAGGATTTCCGTTCGGGCGCCTTCGTACTGGACGAGCGCTACGAGGACGGCCATTCGGCGATCGAGGCGCGGCTCACGGAGCGGCTCGGCGATGCCGGTCGGCGCGTGCATACCGGGCGCAGCCGCAACGACCAGATCCTGGTCGCCACGCGCTTGTGGCTGAAGGAAAAGCTCGACGCGCTGGCGACGCACTGCCGCGCCGTCGCGGCAGTGTGCCTCGACCGCGCGGCGCAGCCGGCCTTGCCGCTGCCGGGCTACACGCACCTACAGCGCGCCGTGGTGTCCTCCACGGCCATGTGGTTTGCGGGCTTCGCCGAAGGTTTCATCGACAACGCCCTGCGCGCCCGCCAGACGCTGGCCTGGATCGATGCCAACCCGCTCGGCACGGCCGCCGGCTACGGCGTGAACCTGCCGCTGGATCGCGCGCACACCACCGCCGCGCTGGGCTTCTCGCGCATGCAGCTCTCGCCGATCTACGCGCAGCTCTCGCGCGGCAAGTTCGAACTGGCCGCGCTGGAAGCCCTGGCCAGCGCGCTGCTGGACCTGCGCCGCCTGGCCTGGGACCTGTCGTTGTTCACCACCGCCGAATTCGGCTTCGTCAGCCTGCCGCCGGAGTACACCACCGGCAGCTCGATCATGCCCAACAAGCGCAACCCCGATGTCGTCGAACTGCTTCGCGCCAGCTATGCCACGGTCGCCGCGGCGCGCTGCGAGATCGAGCAACTCCTGTCGCTGCCGACCGGCTACCAGCGCGACCTGCAGTTTTCCAAAGGCTCGATCTTCCACGGCATGACCCACGGCCTTGCCGCGTTGGAACTGGTGCCGGATCTGGTGGGCCGCATGCGCTGGAACGAGCCGGCCATGCGCGCGGCGATCGAGCCGACGATGTACGCGACCGACGTTGCCATCGAGCAGGCGGCAGCCGGCGTGCCGTTCCGCGATGCCTACCGCGCCGCGGCCGAGGCTGCCGCCGCGGCGGGCGAGGGACGCACGCCCGAGCGGAGCCTGGCCGAACGCACCTCGCCGGGCGCTGCCGGCGACCTGCGCCTGGACTTGCTGCGCGCACGTTTCGAAACCCTATAGGACCCGCTGCCCCCATCGAGCCCTTCCCCGCCATCGGGGAAGGGTCGTCGGTCAGCCGTGCAAATGGCCCTGGTTGCCGAGGTCGCGCGGTTGTTCGTTCCACATGCCCCGGGCGAAATCCAGCGCGCGCTCCACGAAGTTGCCCGACGATTCCCAGTACATCGCGTCGCGTACCCGCACGCGCAGCACCGTCAGGTTGGGGTCGTCCTTGCCGGAGAAGAACACGTTCTGTGCGGGCGACCACAACTCGTCGATCAACGCCGGATCGCGGTTGATGCGTGCCCGCCCGCGTACCGAGACGTAGCATTTGTCGTCCTGGTTGGCGTAGGCGAGGTTCACGTCCAGGTCGTCGGTGAGCTGGTCGACCTTGGCGCTGTCGGCGGCGGTGAAGAACACCAGGTCACCTTCGGCGGTCAGCTTGAGCGTCTGCAGGGGGCGACTGACCAGCGAGCCGTCCTGGGCCAGCGTGGTCATCATGGCCACCTCGATGTCGTCGATCAGCTCGCCTAGCTTGTTCAGGTCGGTATCGTTGTGGGGCGCGTCGTTTTTCATGCCGGTCTCCGGACAGCGGAGGTCCCACCCTGGCGCATCTGCAATCAAGCTGCGATGAAGCATTCCCCTGTTGTAGGAGCCCGCTTGCGGGCGATGCTCTTGTTGGCCAGTGCCCAAAGAGCATCGCCCGCAAGCGGGATCCTACCCGGGGCCGGTGCGGTCAGCGACGTTCGAGCAACGCGTAGGCGAAGGTCTGGGCGGTGCCTGCGGGTGTGGTGTGCCGCTCCGTGCTTTCGTCGACCAGACAAAACGCCGGCCCGAGCACGGAGGCGATGTCGGCAGGCGAGCGCCGCGCCACCGGCAGACCGCTGCAGCGCTCCGGACCCTCCGGCGCGAAGCCGCCGATGACCGCATGCCCGCCCGGACGCAAGGCGCGCATCACCTGTGCGGCGTAACGCGCGGTTTCCTCCGGCGAAGTGAGGAAATGCAGTACTGCCCGGTCGTGCCAAAGGTCGAAGGCGGCAGGGGCGAAGTCGGCTTCCAGGAGATCGCCGGCGATCCAGCGCACCGTCTTGCCGCGCATGCCCAGTCGCTCGCGCGCGACATCGAGCGCCGTCTGCGATAGATCAAGCACGGTGATGTCGGTCAGGCCCAGCACCTGCAGGTCGTCGACCAGCGTGGAAGCGCCGCCGCCCACGTCGACCAGACGCGAGGAAGCCTCCAGGCCCGCCTGGCGCAGCAGCGCGAGCGAGACGTCCAGGTGCGGGCGGTACCAGCTCACCGCCTGGGCCGAGCGGCTGCGATAGACCGCCTCCCAGTGCGTCGGGCTGGACACGTCAGCCGTTGGCCCAGCGGCGCACCGCTTCGGCGAAGGCCAGGCAGTCGGCGTGGCGGTTGTAGAGCGGGGCGGGGGAGATGCGGATCACGTCCGGCTCGCGCCAATCGCCGATGATGCCGTTGGCCATCAGATACTCGAACAGCGCACGTCCGCGCGTGCGGCCACCGAGCACGCGGATCGACAGCTGCGCGCCCCGGCGCGCCGGGGCGGCGGGCGTGACGATCTCCAGCACGTCCGGCAACTGCGTGCGCACCAGCCACTCCAGGTAGCCAGTCAGCGCCAGCGACTTTTCGCGCAGCCGCGCCATCCCCGCGCGGCGGAAAATCTCCAGCGACACGCGCAGCGGCGCCAGTGCCAGGATCGGCGGATTGGATAGCTGCCAGCCGTCGGCGCCCGCCGTGGGCACGAACTGCGGGCCCATCTGGAAGCGGGTGGCCTTGTCGTGGCCCCACCAGCCGGCGAAGCGCGGCAGCGTTTCGCGCGCGTGGCGCTCGTGGACAAAGGCGCCGCCGACCGCACCGGGGCCGGCATTGAGATATTTGTAGCTGCACCAGATGGCGAAGTCGGCGTCGCTGTCGTGCAATTGCAGCGGCAGGTTGCCGACCGCATGGGCGAGATCGAAACCGACCTGGCAACCTTGCGCATGTGCGAGGCGCGCGATCGCCTTGAGGTCGAAGGCCTGGCCGGTGCGGTACTGCACGCCCGGCAGCATCACCAGCGCGGTGCGCGCACCGTGCTCGGCCAGGGCCCGCTCGAAGGCCGCCTCGGAAATCGTGCCGTTGGGCTCGTCCGCTTCCAGTTCGATCAACGCGGTGGCCGGGTCATGGCCATGGAAGCGGATCTGCGATTCGACCGCATAGCGATCGGTCGGGAACGCGCCGGCCTCGATCAGGATCGCGTGGCGCTCGGGCGTCGGGCGGTAGAAGCTCACCATCATCAGGTGCAGGTTCACGCCCAGCGTGTTCATCGCGACCACTTCGGAGGGCAAGGCGCCAACCACCTGTGCCAGGTCGTCGCGCACGAACTCGTGGTAGTCCATCCAGGGCAGGCGGCCCTTGAAATGGCCTTCCACGCCCAGCTCGCCCCAGTAGTCCAGTTCCGCCGCGATGGCCTCGCGCACTGCCCGTGGCTGCAGGCCGAGCGAGTTGCCGCAGAAATAGTTCGAGTCGCGGCCTTCATGCGGGGGAATCAGGAACTCGTCGCGGAACGCGCGCAGCGGATCGGCTTCGTCGGCGGCAGCGGCCCATGCGGCGGAGGCCTGGTAGTCAGTCATTCCTTGAACCTCATCGAGCCAGATCGGTGGCGACCGCGTCGCAGCCCTTGTCGAACGCGGCCGCCCAGGCGGCACCGGCCTCGCTGCGGGCCGGGCGCGCGCAGCGCAGGCGGACCGCGTGGTTGTTCCGGAACCAGTAGCGTTCGTCGTAGTGGTAGGCGGTGCCGTGGTCCTGCGCGGTGTAGGCGTGGCTGTTGGGGCCGTCCGGGCTGCCAATCGCGTTGTAACCGTCCAGCGCCTTGGCCTTGCGGGTGGCGTTGGCCACGTAACCTTCGAAGGCGGCCAGGCCACCGACCGGTTCGACTTCCACCGTGACGGAAGCCAGGTTGTCGCGGGCGGTGGGGGAGGGGTCGGGCACCTGGAACACGCGCATTTCAGGCAGGCCCTGGGTCTCCATGATGGTGACCCAGTTGTCCGGCGTGCTGAAGGCGACCTCGCCACCGGCCATGCTGACATCGGTGGCACAGGCGGTGCCGGCCAGCAGCAGGGCGCCGGCCAGGAAGAAGCTGCGGAAAAGGGTCATGAACGCTCCGAAAGAGGTGCCGGGTTGACGAATCGCTGCAAGGGCAGGCCCAGCCATTCCAGTGCGGTGCCGTGGAACAAGCGCTCACGGTCCGCTTCATCCAGACCCAGGGCCTCGATGCCGCTACCGGGCTCCTGTTCGCCCAGCGGGAAAGGATAGTCGGTGCCCAGCATGACGCGATCGACGCCGGTCACATCCAGGAGATAACGCAGCGCCCGCTCGTCGTGCACGCAGGAGTCGAAGTACAGGCGCTTGAGGTACTCGCGCGGGTTGCGCGGGTTGTCGGTGGCGACCAGGTCCGGGCGCATGCGGAAGCCGTGCTCGATACGCCCGATCGACCAGGGGAAGCTGCCGCCGCCGTGGGCCAGCATGATGCGCAGCTTCGGCAGCCGCTCCAGCACGCCGCCGAAGGCCAGGCAGCAGCCGGCGCGCGACTGCTCGGCGGGCATGCCGACCAGCCAGGGCATCCAGTACTTGGGCATGGTGTCGGTGCCCATCATGTCCCACGGGTGCACCAGGATCGCTGCACCCAGGTCCGCCGCCGCCTCGAAGAAGGGGAACAGTTCCGGTGCGTCCAGGTTCCAGTCGTTGCAGTGCGAGCCGATCTGCACGCCCTGCAGGCCCAGCTCGTCGATGCAGCGCTCCAGCTCGCGAATCGCCAGCTCCGGTGCCTGCAACGGCACCGTGCCGATGCCGGCGTAGTGGCGCGGGAAGTCATGGCACATTCTGGCCATGTGGTCGTTCAGGTGGCGATGCAGTTCCAGCGCCTGGTAGCCCGGCGCCCAGTAGGAAAACAGCACCGGCACGGTGGAAATCACCTGCACGTCCACGCCGAAGCGGGCGTAGTCGTCGATCCGGGTCTGCGGATCGAACGCGGAGTCCCATACCTCGCGGAAGAACTTGCCGTCCTTGTAGATGCGGTGGCGGCCGTCGGTGTGGGTCATCACCGGGAAGCGGTCGTTGCCGTACTTGGCGGCCAGGTTGGGCCAGTCGCGGGGCAGGATGTGCGCGTGGGTGTCGATCTTGAGCATCGGGCGAGTCTAGCAGGGCGGTCGCGGCGTCCCCGTAGTGCGGAAAACCGGGCCGCTTCCTGTCGTCGTCGGGCTTTGGCCTATACTTTTCCCGCGGCCGAGTCTGGCCGCGATCCGGGGCGGCGCCAGCCGACCGGGCCAGATGGGCGGAAAGGACTACCCAAGCCGTGAACTCCAGTGTCGACGTGACGCGACTGCTGCATTCGGCGCAGGCGGGCGATACCGCCGCGCTGGAGGAAGCGCTGCGCCAGATGTACGCGGCGCTGCACCGGCTGGCCGGCGCCCAGCTGCGCCGCAACACCAGCGAGCGCACGCTGAGCGCCACGGCGCTGGTCAATGAGGCCTACCTTAAGGTGTTCGGCGGCAACTGCCCGCCACAATGGGAAAGCCGCGGCCATCTGCTCGGCGTTGCGGCCCGGGCGATGCGCGAAGTGCTGGTCGATTCGGCCCGACGCCGCCAGGCGGCCAAGCGCCCGCAGGACTGCGACCGCATCGAACTGTCGGAGATCTCCGGGTCGCTGAAGCCCGACGTCGACTACGTCGGCCTGCTGGATGCCCTGGACGCGCTCGAGCAGATCGACCCGCGCCAGGCGAGCATCGTCTCGATGCGCTTTTTTGTCGGCCTGAGCGCCGAGCAGATCGCCGCCGCGCTGGGCATTTCCGCCACTACCGTGCAGCGGGAATGGCGCCTGGCCCGCGCCTGGCTGCAACGCGAACTGCAGGCCTGAGCCGTCGCGCAAGCCGGATCGGCGCTTCCCGGCGGAGGTCACCTGCAAGTCCTGCCCCTCACGGAACGGGCAGGCCTTGGCCGATCGGCCTTCGAGGTACAACGTGTTTGTCAGGTGAACGCAGCCTGAACAGCGCATTCATCTCCGTGGCCGATCCGTGAAGACCTCCACGCACTAGAACAGTGGGAAGGCGTTAGTCCGCCCTTTGCCACGTGCGTCCAACCGAACCCGCGAGCGGAACGATCCCGTCGTTCCGCGCTGTCCGCGTCGGCTGCCGCGCGCTGCAGGGACGTGCGCTCGCCTGCGCCGCATATCCGCGGACGTGCCCTCAAGGCGTCGCGTTCCAACCGGAAGACCTCAAGCCCCAGGAGACAGCCGCAATGGCCAAGCAAAGCAGTCAGAAGTTCATCGCGCGCAACCGCGCGCCGCGGGTGCAGATCGAGTACGACGTCGAGGTCTACGGCGCACAGAAGAAGGTGCAGGTGCCGTTCGTGATGGGCGTGATGTCCGACCTGTCCGGGGCGAACAACGCCGAACTGCCGCCTATCGAGGATCGCAAGGCGCTGGAAATCGACGTCGACAACTTCGACAACCGCCTGCAGTCGATGAAGCCGCGCGTCTCCTTCGCGGTGCCCAACACGCTCACCGGCGAGGGCAACCTGAACGTGGATATCACTTTCGAGAGCATGGATGACTTCTCGCCCGCCGCGGTGGCGCGCAAGGTCGCCCCGGTCGCCAAGTTGCTGGAGGCCCGCACCCAGCTGGCCAACCTCAATACCTACATGGACGGCAAGGCCGGTGCGGAGAAGCTGATCGCCCAGGCGATCAACGACCCGGCCCTGCTGCAGTCGCTGGTTTCGGCCGCCAAGCCTTCCGACGCGGAGTAAGCACACATGTCCACCGAAACCGTTGCCGAGCGCGGCCAAGCCACCGAAACCCTCGAAGCCGGCGATTTCGCCGCGCTGCTGAGCCGCGAATTCAAGCCCAAGAGCGACCGCGCCAAGGAAGAAGTCGAATCGGCCGTGCGCACGCTGGCCGAGCAGGTGCTGAGCAAGTCGGACATCGTCTCCGAAGACGTCGCGCAGACGATCAACGCCTACATCGCCGAGATCGACCGCAAGCTCAGCGAGCAGGTCAACCAGATCATGCACCACGCCGACTTCCAGAAGCTGGAAAGCGCCTGGCGCGGCCTGCACTACCTGATCAACAACACCGAGACCGACCAGCAGCTGAAGATCCGCGTCATGAACATCTCCAAGAAGGAGCTGGGCAAGACGCTCAAGCGCTACAAGGGCACCGCCTGGGACCAGAGCCCGATCTTCAAGAAGATGTACGAAGAGGAATACGGCCAGCTCGGCGGCGAGCCGTACGGCTGCCTGGTCGGCGACTACTACTTCGACCACAGCCCGCAGGACGTCGAAATGCTGGGCGGCATCGCCCAGGTGGCGGCCGCCGCACACGCGCCGTTCCTGGCCGCAGCCAACTCCTCCCTGATGGGCATGGAAAGCTGGAACGAGCTGTCCAACCCGCGCGACCTGTCCAAGATCTTCTCGACGCCCGATTACGCCTCCTGGCGTTCGCTGCGTGAATCAGAGGATGCCAAGTACCTGGGCCTTGCGATGCCGCGCACGCTTTCGCGCCTGCCCTACGGTGCCGCCACCAACCCGGTGGAGGAGTTCGACTTCGAGGAAGACACCGCTGGCGCGGACTCCTCCAAGTACACCTGGCAGAACGCCGCCTACGCCATGGCGGTGAACATCAACCGTTCGTTCAAGACGTACGGCTGGTGCTCGCGCATCCGTGGCATCGAGTCCGGTGGCGCGGTGGAAGGCCTGCCGGTACACGCCTTCCCGAGTGACGACGGTGGCGTGGACATGAAGTGTCCCACCGAGATCGCCATCACCGATCGCCGCTCGGCGGAGCTGGACAAGATGGGTCTGATGCCGCTGGTGCATCGCAAGAACTCGGACATGGCCGCCTTCATCAGCGCCCAGTCGCTGGCCAAGCCCGAGGAGTACGACGACCCGGACGCCACCGCCAATGCCGCGTTGGCCGCGCGCCTGCCGTACATGTTCGCCTGCTGTCGCTTCGCGCATTACCTCAAGTGCATCGTGCGCGACAAGATCGGCTCGTTCAGCAGCCGCGAGCAGATCGAAAAATGGCTGACCAACTGGATCCTCAACTATGTCGATGGCGACCCGGCCAACTCCAGCGAGGAGTACAAGGCCAGTCACCCGCTGGCCTCGGCGGAGGTGGTGGTCGAGGAAGTCGAGGGTGCGCCGGGCTATTACAGCTCGAAGTTCTTCCTCAAGCCCCACTACCAGCTCGAGGGACTGACGGTCTCCCTGCGCCTGGTATCGCGTTTGCCATCCGAGAAGGCCTGAGGCCCAAAGCCTCGGGCGCCCGGGCGGCGGCCTTGGGTGCGCGGCAGGTCCGCCGCGCACCAGAAGCACATCCCGTTCCATCAAGTCACCTTAAGGAGTCTGTTTCATGGCATTCGACATGCATCTCAAGTTCGAGGGCGGCTCGGTCAAAGTCGAGGGTAGCTCCCTCCACAAGAAGCACGCCAAGGAAGTGCCGGTGCTGGCCTGGTCCTGGGGCGCCAGCAACAGCGCCGACCTGCACAACAGCAAGACCGGCGGCGGCGGCAAGGCCCACGTGCAGGATCTCTCCATCACCAAGTACGTCGACAGCAGCTCGCACGCGCTGCTGCAGGCCTGCTGCACCGGCGCACGACTGGAGAAGGCCACGCTTTCGGTGACCAACGCCACCGGCGAGCAGACCGACTACCTCACCATCGAGCTGAGCGAAGGCGTGATGATCACGTCGGTGTCCACCGGCGGTTCCGGCGGCGAGGATCGGCTGACCGAGAACATCACCGTGCACTTCGGTAAGTTCGCCTACAAGTACCAGCCGCAGAAGCCCGATGGCTCGGCGGACGGTGCGGCCAAGCCGTTCACCTACAACATGCAGGAAGTGTCGGCCTAACCGACCGGCACTGGGCGCGCACCTGGGGAGTACACGATGGGCATCACAGCAGATGGCCTGCTCAAGGCAGGCCAGGTCGAAGAGGCCCGGCAGGCGCTGGTGGCCCAGGTGCGCAAGGACCCTGGCGATGCACGCGCCAGGGTCTTCCTGTTCCAGTTGTTGGCCGTGCTGGGGCAATGGCGACGCGCTGGTGAACAGCTCGTCGCCAGCCGCGAACTGGATCCAACCAACGTGTTGCTGGCGCAGACCTATGGCGTGCTGGCGCGGGCCGAGATCGATCGCGCGGCGGTGTTCGCCGGACAGCACCTGCCCACGGTGGTGGGTGAACCGGCTGCCTGGCTGGCGCAGCTGCTGCAGGCCCTGAAGCTTTCGCTGGATGGCAACACCACGGCAGCGGCGCAACTGCGCATGCAGGCACTGGAGGAAGCGCCTGCGATCGCCGGTCACATCGACGAGGTTCCCTTCGAATGGATCGCAGACGGGGACATGCGCTTCGGACCGTGCCTGGAAGCGGTGATCAACACCGGTTACGTCTGGGTGCCGATGTCGCAATTGAAGGAAATCCGTTTCGAGGCGCCCAGCGACCTGCGCGACATGGTGTGGCTGCCGGCTGAGCTGGTGTGGCGCCATGGCGGGCGCACGGTGGGATTCGTGCCTGTGCGCTATCCGGGCAGCGAATGCAGCGAAGAGGGCGAGCTGCTGCTGGCGCGGCGCACCGAGTGGCAAGCGGTCGGCGACGGGGAGTACATCGGACTGGGCCAGCGCATGTTTGCCACCGACGCCGGCGAGCACTCGTTGCTGGATACGCGCCTGATCTCCTTCGACTAGGTCCCGGGGAACGCGTCGTGGCCGAACTCACCACCCAGGAGCGCCTGCAGCCCTCGCTGCTCGACCGCCTGACCGACGACGAGCCGGGCAAGGCGGAAGAGAGCCGCGAGAAGCGGGTGATCTCGGCAAACCGCTTGCGCGATTGCGTTTCCCGAGACATTTCCTGGTTGCTCAACTGCGTGAACCTCGGTACCAGCGTGCCACTTGACGACTATCCGGACGTCGCCCGCTCGGTTCTCAATTTCGGCATTCCCGACCTTACGGGCGCGGCGCTTTCGGGCGTCGACGCCGACGCGCTGCAGCGGCTGATTCGCGAGGCCATCCTGGCGTTCGAGCCGCGGCTGACGGCAAGCACGCTGCAAATCTCGGTCAAGGTCGATGACCAGCGCATGGATGGCCAGTCGCTGACCTTCCATATCGACTCCCAGATGTGGGCCCAGCCGATCCCGCTTAACCTCTACCTCAAGACCGAGGTGGACCTGGAGACGGGCAACTTCCGTGTCTCCGAAAGCTTCGGTTAGAACACCATGAATCCCCATCTCCTGCGCTACTACAACCGGGAACTGCAGCACGTCCGTGAAATGGGCGCGGAGTTCGCGCGCGAGTATCCGAAGATCGCCGGACGCCTGGGCATGGAAGGCTTCGAGTGCGCCGACCCCTACGTCGAGCGCCTGCTGGAAGGTTTCGCTTTCCTGGCCGCGCGGGTGCAGCTGAAGCTGGATGCGCAGCAGCCGGTATTCACCCAGCACCTGATGGAGATGGTCTACCCGCACTACCTGGCGCCGGTGCCCTCGATGGCGGTGGTGGAGCTGGCGGCGGACCTCAAGGACAGCGCGCTCGCCGCCGGCCACCGGGTACCGCGCGATACCGCGCTGCGCAGCCTGATCGGCCGCGACGAGCGCACCGCTTGCGAGTACCGGACAGCGCATGACGTCACGCTCTGGCCATTGCGGATCACCGAGGCCAAGTATTTCGACACGCCCGCGGCGATCGCCGCGGCAGGCGTGGATATTCCTGCCGACGGCAGCGTGCGCGCGGGACTGCGCCTGAAGCTCGCAGTCACCGCGGGCGCCCAGGCAAGCGAGCTCGCGCTGGACGAGCTGCCGGTGTTCATCGCCGGCGCCGACGAACTGCCCAAGCGGCTGTACGAGCAACTGCTCGGCAACGCCATCTCGGTGGTGGTGCGCGGCAAGGACGGCGCAGGCATGCGCAGCACGGTATTGCCGGCAAACAGCATCCGTCCCAAGGGGTTCGACGACGCCGAGGCAATGATTCCCTACAGCGGTCGCTCGTTCAGCGGCTACCGGCTGCTGCAGGAATACTTCGCCTGCCCTGAGCGCTACCTGTTCGCGGTGTTCACCGGGCTGCGCCAGGCGCTGTCCCGGGCACAGGGGAGCGAGTTCGAGATCGTGGTGCTGTTCGACCGCGGCGTGAGCCGCCTCCACAACGCGGTGGACGCGGGCAACTTCCGCCTGTTCTGCACGCCGGCAGTGAACCTGTTCCCGCGGCGCGCCGATCGGATCCACCTGCAGCAGGGCAGGTCGGAGTACCACGTGCTGGCCGACCGCACGCGGCCGATGGACTTCGAAATCCACTCGATCGGGCAGGTCGAAGGCTTCGGCGACAGCCAGGAGCCCGAGCAGCGATTCCAACCGTTCTACGGCTGCGACGAACGCAGCTGGCAGAGCGGCCATGGGGCCTTCTACACACTGCGCCGCGAGCCGCGCCAGCTGTCATCGCGACAGAAGCTGCAAGGCGCGCGATCGAGCTATGTCGGCAGCGAGCTGTTCATTGCGCTGGTCGACTCGAACGAGGCGCCCTACGCGAGTCGACTGCGACAAGTCGGCATGCAGCTGATGTGCACCAACCGCGACCTGCCGCTGCAGATGCCGGTGGGCAAGGCCAATACCGACTTCACCATGGACGTCGGCGCGCCGGTCGAGTCGATACGCTGCGTGGCCGGCCCGACCAAGCCGCGCGCGTCGGTTGCCAGCGGCGAAACCGCCTGGCGACTGGTCAGCCACCTGCAGCTCAATTACGTCTCGCTGCTGGGCGAGGGCAATGCCGAGGGCGCCGCCGCGCTGCGCGAAATGCTGACGCTGTACTGCGACGAGTTTGATCCGGCCGCGCGCCGGCAGATCGACGGCATCAAGACGGTAACCTCCCAGTCGATCGTGCGGCGCATCCCGGTCCCCGGGCCGATCAGCTTCGGTCGCGGACTGGAGATCACCCTGACCTGCGACGAGGGTGCCTTCGAGGGCACCGGCGCCTTCCTGCTCGGTTCGGTGATGCAGCATTTCTTTGCGCGCTACGTATCGATCAACTCCTTCACCGAGACGGTGCTGCGCACCCTCGAACGCAACGAGGTAGCCCGATGGCCGGCACGGCTGGGCACGCGCCAGACGCTGTAGTGCTCGAGCGGGCACTCGAAGAGCGGCCGGGCGACTTCGACTTTTTCGAGGCGATCCGGCAGCTCGAATGCGCGCACCCGTCACGGCCGCGGCTGGGCGAGTCGACCAAGCCGTCGGAGGACTTCGTGCGGTTGTGCCAGACGCCTTCGCTGGCGTTCGCACCACGCGCCATCGATCGCTACCAGCGCGCCACCGAAGGGCGTCCGGCACGTCTGCACGCGCTGTTCTTCGGCCTGTTCGGGGTCAATGCGCCGTTGCCGTTGCACCTGACCGAGTACGCGCTCGACCGCGAACGCAATGCACGCGATACCACGCTGACCGCATTCGCCGACATCTTCCACCACCGCATGGCCAGCCTGCTGTACCGCACCTGGGCCAACGCCCAACCCACGGTGCAGGCCGACCGGCCGGCACAGGACCGCTTCCGGCTCTACACCGGCGCACTGGTGGGCATGGCCACCCCCGGACTGGAAGGCCGCGATGCGCTCCCGGACGACTACAAGCGCTACTTCGCCGGACGCATGGTGGCGCAGACGCGCAACGCCGAGGGCCTGCGCAGCCTGCTGCAGCACTTCTTTGCCGTCTCCGTGCGAGTGCTCGAATTCGTCGCCGAGTGGATGCGCCTGCCGCACGAGGCATACCTGCGGCTGGGTTGCTCCACCGACGTGGCGTGCCTGGGCCGCACCGCGGTCATCGGCGCCAATGTCTGGGGGGCGCAGCAGCGGTTCCGCCTGCGGATAGGCCCGTTGGATCGCGGCCAGTTCGAGCATTTCCTGCCTGGCGGCCTCGCGTTGGCGCAACTGGCCGCCACGGTGCGGAGCTACGTCGGCGATGAAAAATGCTGGGACGTGCAACTGGTGCTCAAGCGTGAAGCGGTGCCGGTGGCCCGGTTGGGCAGGGCGGGTCGGTTGGGCCTGAGCACCTGGATGGGAAAACCACAGCGTACCGACGACAGCGACGATGTCGTGTTGTCGGTCGCCTAGGCGGAAGGGGCGAGCACGCGGACTCTGGATGCATGACGATCAGCGCACACAGCTTGACCATGGCGGTTCTCGCGGTCGACGCCAGGGTCAACGAACTGAAAAAACAAATCGCCGGCTCTCGCGATCCGGATCTGTCGGACCTGGAGCAGCAACTGCTTTCCTATTCGAAGGCAAAAATGGAGCTGAAACGCATGTATGTCCAGATGCACAAAGCCTCGGACAACCTGCCTCCTTACGAAGAGCTTGTCGAATAACCGGAAAGTTTGACGCCATACCGCCACACATTGGCAGATAGCCCTCGCCGGTGCGGCGAGGCAAAAGCTACAACTCTCACGTTCTTTTTCGCGCAGCGAAGAGACCACTGGAACAAGGAAAACGTGTCATGGCCGAGATCAGTCGCAGCGCCCTGTTCGGGAAACTCAACAAGCTCGCCTACCGGGGCATCGAAAGCGCGACCGTGTTCTGCAAGCTGCGCGGCAACCCCTACGTGGAGCTGGTGCACTGGATCCACCAGATCCTGCAGCTGCAGGACTCGGACCTGCACCGCATCGTCAAGCAGTTCAACATCAATCCGTCCAACCTCGCGCGCGACGTCACCGACGCGCTGGACAAGTTGCCGCGCGGCTCGACCACCATCACCGACCTGTCCTCCAACGTCGAGGAAGCGGTCGAGCGCGGCTGGGTGTTCGCCACGCTGATGTTCGGCGAGGCGCAGGTGCGCACCGGCTATCTGATGGTCGGCGTGGTGCGCACGCGTCACCTGCGCAACGCGCTGGTCGCCATCTCGCCGGAGTTCGACAAGATCAAGCCCGAATCGCTGGTGGAGAAGTTCGCCGAAGTGGTGGCCGGCTCGCCCGAGGACGGACAGGGCGCCAGCGACGGGTTCCAGATGGGCGGCGCGGTGCCTGGCGAGGCCAGCGGCGCGATGGGTCCGGCGCAGATGGGCAAGCAGGAGGCGCTCAAGCAGTTCACCGTCGACCTCACCGAGCAGGCGCGTAGCGGCAAGATCGACCCGATCGTCGGGCGCGACGAGGAAATCCGGCAGGTTGTCGACATCCTGATGCGCCGCCGGCAGAACAACCCGATGCTGGTTGGCGAGGCGGGGGTCGGCAAGACCGCGGTGGTCGAAGGCTTCGCGCTGCGCATCGCACAGGGCGACGTGCCGCCGCAGCTCAAGGATGTCGAGCTGCGCACGTTGGACGTAGGTCTGTTGCAGGCCGGCGCCAGCATGAAGGGCGAGTTCGAGAACCGCCTGCGCCAGGTGATCGAGGAAGTGCAGTCATCGCCGAAGCCGATCATCCTGTTCATCGACGAGGCGCACACCCTGGTCGGCGCCGGTGGCGCGGCCGGTACCGGCGACGCAGCCAACCTGCTCAAGCCGGCGCTGGCGCGCGGCAACCTGCGCACGGTCGGCGCCACCACCTGGGCCGAGTACAAGAAGCACATCGAGAAGGACCCCGCGCTGACCCGGCGCTTCCAGACCGTGCAGGTCGACGAGCCGAGCGAGGAGAAGGGCATCCTGATGATGCGCGGCGTCGCCAGCGTGATGGAGAAGCACCACCGCGTGCAGATTCTGGACGAGGCGCTGGAGGCGGCGGTCAAGCTCTCGCACCGCTACATCCCCGCGCGCCAGTTGCCGGACAAGGCCGTCAGCCTGCTCGACACGGCCTGCGCCCGCGTGGCGATCAGCCAGCACGCCGTGCCGCCGGAAGTGGACGACACCCGCAAGCGCATCCAGGCGCTGGAAACCGAGCTGGCCATCATCGCCCGCGAGAAGACCATCGGCGTGGATGTGGCCGAACGCGAGGCCGCCGCCGGCGAAAAGCTGGCCGAGGCGAAGGCGCGCCTGGAAACGCTGGAGGTCAACTGGCAGGTCGAGAAGGGCCTGGTCGAAAAGATCCTCGCCATCCGCGCACGCCTGCGTGGCGACACCGCACCCGTCGAGGGTACCGGGAGCGCACTGGAGCAGGCCGCCAACGCCGAAGCCGGCGAGGTCGCCGTGGCCAGCGCCGTGCTGACCGACGCCGAACGCGCTGCCGCGCTGGAAGAGCTCAAAGGCCTGCAGGTGCAGCTGTCCGAGCTGCAGGGCGAAAGCCCCTTGATCCTTCCGACTGTCGACTACGTGGCCGTCGGTTCGGTGGTTTCCGACTGGACCGGTATCCCGGTCGGCCGCATGGTCAAGAGCGAACTCGAAACCGTGATGAACCTGGCCGGCCTGATGGGCAAGCGCGTGATCGGCCAGGACCATGCGATGGAGATGATCGCCAAGCGCATCCAGACCAGCCGCGCCGGTCTGGATAACCCCAACAAGCCGATCGGCGTGTTCATGCTCGCCGGCACCTCCGGCGTGGGCAAGACCGAGACCGCGCTGGCGCTGGCCGAAGCGCTTTACGGCGGCGAGCAGAACCTGATCACCATCAACATGAGCGAGTTCCAGGAGGCGCATACCGTCTCTACGCTCAAGGGTGCGCCCCCGGGCTATGTCGGCTACGGCGAAGGTGGCGTGCTGACCGAGGCGGTTCGTCGCAAGCCGTACTCGGTGGTGCTGCTGGACGAGGTGGAGAAGGCGCACCCGGACGTCCACGAGATCTTCTTCCAGGTGTTCGACAAGGGCGTCATGGAAGACGGCGAAGGCCGCCAGATCGACTTCAAGAACACCCTGATCCTGCTCACCACCAACGCCGGCACCGACCTCATTGCCAGCCTGTGCGCCGACCCCGAACTGATGCCCGAGCCCGAAGGCATGGCCAAGGCGCTGCGCGAGCCGCTGCTGAAGGTGTTCCCGCCGGCGCTGCTCGGCCGCCTGGTCACCATCCCGTATTTCCCGCTCAGCGAGGCGATGCTGGGCGAGATCGTCAAGCTGCAGCTCAATCGCATCAAGAAGCGCATCGAGGCGCGCTACCGCATCCCGTTCGAGTACGACCAGGACGTGGTGAAGCTCGTGGTCAGCCGCTGCACCGAGAGCGAATCGGGCGGCCGCATGATCGACGCCATCCTGACCAATACCATGCTGCCGGACATCAGCCGCGAGTTCCTCAACCGGATGATCGATGGCAGGCCGGTCCAGGGCGCCAGGGTTGGCGTGGACAACGGTGACTTCTCGTACGCATTCGACTGAGCCCCGTCGTGACCGACGCGTTGAAAAACATCTATCGCGACGCCGGGCGTTCGAAGTACTACTTCGACGATACGACTCCGCGCGATCTCTATCGTGGACAGAGCAAGAACGAGGCGCGCCAGGGCAGGCCCGTGCTCCATCCCAACCCGGGCTTTCGCCGGAGGGACGGCTCCGAGCGGTTGCCCGACGTAAAGATCGTCGAGCGGGACGGAAGGCAGATCGTCATCGGGTGCCGTTGCGTGTCCGGTGATTATCGCGGCGTTTCGACATTCGACCGGACCACGGCGCTGGGTGGATTCCGCTGGTACAGGCTGCCCAAGGGAACTGCCATCCCGGAAGCGATCGCGGTCACTCAGGACTCGGACTTCAGCGACCGCGCCAACCACTTCACTCTGGCGCCCAAGGACGACATGCCGCTGGAGCTGTTCCAGATCTGGCTCAACGCCCTGGCCAAAAACCTGCAGCAGGAATGAGAACGTCCATGGATATATCGATACAGACGCTCATGCTCGCCATCAAGGCCATGCAACGCGACGCGGCGTGGCACGAGCAGCGTGCATGCGACGACCAGATCACTGACGAGGATGCCGAGTACTACGGCCAGTACGCGCTGGACCTGTCGCGCGCCTTGAGCGAACTGGGCACCGTTTACGAAGTGGCAAGGAAGCAACATCCCGATAGCCCTTCCGTCGACGACCTGTTGGCCGGATAGCTCATGGGATCCGCTTATTACTTCCGATATCCAACACTCAACCACTAGAAGGGGAGCGTCATGCCTGGACACGGCAATTGTTATCTGGTGATCAACGCGGGGGCCAATACGTACTACCGCTACATCAAGAAATATTCCGACGCGCAGGAAAAGGCATTCATCGTGGATGCAAAGCTGGCCGAAGTGGGCGGCAATGCGGGGCTGGCTGCCACTGTGCGTGTGGGAGCCATCCAGCGCAAAGCCGTGGAGCCGACCAACGGCACGGAGATCTGAAATCTTTGGTGGCAGCGATGGCAGGCGGCGGTTGCGACGCGCCTGTGGTCTCTGCGTTGGGACGCGGCCCGTTGCCCTTGCTGTTGGTCGGGATAGCGATATCCCGACGACATGCAGACGTACGGATCACGGCATTTCGGGGTCTTGGCCATTGGCCTGCGGTGCCGCGCCGCCCGCTTCGGATCTTCGTGGGCCGATCGGGCACGGTCCACTTCAACTGCGTTAGGAGAAAGCGATGTGGGGTTGGGACGACTGGTCGAAGAAGCGATTGATGATTCAGCGGGAACAGTTCCAGCAGGCGGGGCGTTTCCGGTTGCGGCCGGCCAAGGTGCTGGGCTTGATCCACCTGACCGGCAAGAAGCGCAGCGCGGCGAACGCGCAGCCATTGGCCTACAACTTCCAGGCTGACCAATACGAAGGGCGCCTCTTCAATACCGAGGCGGGCCACATCTTCGGCTTGAGGCTGGGCGGGGTCAACGAGTCGGAAAACGTCGTTCCCATGTTTGCACACGTCAACCGCCGTGATTTTCGCGAGCTGGAGCGTCAGGTGGAGACCCGTTACAGCCCCGGAAGCGGCCACGGCTTGTGCATCAGCCTGGCTTACGGCGACGCAGACGAGCCGCGGATGCCGACGCAGATAAACGTGCAGATGCTGCGCGACATGGCGATCCGCGACGACGGTACCTTCGACGGCCATACCGTCTATTCGACCGGCATCCGGCAGGACGTGCCGGTGGTGACGCGGATCGCGATCGATGCGCACATGCAAGCGGCCTTCGAACAGGCTCGGTCCAAGGTGGCGCAAGGGTGGTGCTTGGAGCAAGTGGAGAACGTCAACAGCGCGGGGTTGCCGCCGAAGGAACGCAGGCCCTATGCATTCCTGGACTACCTCATGTTCAATCCGAACGATTCCGTCCCCTTGGACGGCATCGGCCAGGTCGGTCGATTCCAGAAATTTTCCAAGGCGCAACGCAGCCTGGTTGCGCTGGGCAATCGCTATTCGCAGCAAGGGGCGCGGCTGGGCGAGTGCTGGAGCGACGAGGCCGACGATCCGGTGAAAACGGCGCTGCTCGACCTGGGGTCGGATTCGGGCGTCGAGATCGATCATATCGTCCCGATGAGTCGGGGTGGCTACAACGCCTTCAGCAATGCCCAGGTGACCAGTCGGAAGTTCAACGGTTCGAAGAACAACAACGTTTAGATCCTTTCGGCTGAGGAAAGGAAACACCCGGTTCGTACCCGAAAGCTATCGCGCGTTTCACGCGCGACGCTTCGTGGCAGCAGAGGAGGGCGCGCGCCCGCACGAACGTTCAACTACTGGGATATCGGTACCCAGGCACGATAACCACCGACGCACCACAAACCGGGAAGGCCCAGCCGTGAACCATGACAAACCCAGCTCCAGCCGTCCTTCGCCTCCGCTGGTCGAGCCGATCGTCCACGACGGTGTGCGCTACGAACAGGACATGCACGGTTATCGACATGGCGGCACCCAGTCCGGCGGTTATCTGGTAGCTGTCGATCAGGCGACCGGAGACCACTTGTGGGCGCTCAAGGTCTATGACGTGCCGGACCAGGATGCCGCCGGCGTGAGCACGCCAGGGCGCTATTTCAAGAGCATGCGGCTGCTGCCCGGTGGCGGATCGATCGAGGTTCATAGCGAAACCGGCGGTAGATATGCGGTGGATCTGAAACAGCGGACGTCGACGTGGATCAGCGGCCCGGACAGCCTGCACAAGGCGCAGGACGGGTAATGAGATCCCCACGGCCGGTCCCCTGTTCGCCACGGCCACACACGGCCTTGCGTGCGCAATGCGCCACACAGTCCACTCGCGACAACGTGCGCAACTGTATTGCCGGTTATCTGTCCGGTTCGTTCGCGGCGAGGTTCTACAAGTAACGGCGGGCCGGGTGCGGGCAACCGCGCAGTCCATGGCACCGGCCGCACAGAACGGCCCGCTCGCAAGCGGTGACCGAAACGCATCAACACAGCGGGAACCACCTATGCCGACCACGACTTTGAGCATCGAGGAATTCCGGGCGCTGGGCGAATTGGCCAAGGCGCGCCGCACGCTGCTGGTGAACATGTTCGCCGGCACCCAATTGAAGTTCGGCATGACCAGCCGGCTCTCGTCGGCCAAGCAACTGCTGTCCAGCGGCAAGAAGGTCGTGTCCTCGACCGAGAAACTGGTCAAGGGCGGCAAGGCCGCCGGCAAGCTGGCCAGTCTGCCGGGCATGAAAGAGGCCGTCAGCGACTTCATCGTCGAATGCGCGGATGTCTCCGGCATCGAGGACGTCATCGAGGCAGTATCCGGCGATGTCCTGTCCGAACTGATCGCCGAGATCACGCCGTTCCTGGGCGTGGTCACCAGTGGCGTGAAACTGGTCAAGGCAGGCAAGGCCGTCGCCCAGGACGGTTACAACCTCTACAAGAGTGCGGACTACAAGCAGGGTTTCCGTCCCGGCGATCCTTATGCGGCGGCGGAGGCCATCCAGGTCATCATCAAGCGCGACCTGGCGCGGCACTCGGTCAAGCTGGGGCAGCAAAGCGTGGCCACCGGCGCCAAGATCGCAGGCCTGTTCGCCGACTTCGGCACCGCCACCACCGCCGGTATCGGCGCGGCCAACGCGCTCGCCAGCCTGGGCCTGCAGTTGTTCTCGCTTGGTTTGGACATCAAGGACATGCGTGCAGGCAACAAGCGCCTGGCCACGCCTAACAGCCTCGACCTGACGGTGTTCAACGAATGCCCGGTGCTGGGTTGCTACCTGCTCACCTGCGCCGATACCTCCTCGGTGGCAAACATGTTCGTGGCGGATATCGGCCTGCCGGGGTGGATGGACCGGGTCGAGCAGATGAAGAAGAAGCAGATGGACCCAATGCTCAAGATCGCCAGCAAGAACATCCAGGGCTCGCGCCTTCAGCTTGAGGGGCTCAGCAGCAACAAGGGCACGCATTCGAAGAAGGGGTTCTTCGCGGGCGTCAAGAGCAAGGCGCTCAAGCAGGTCGGGCTGGCCTGAACCCCGGCGTGAAGAGGGCGTGACCAGATTCGCCGCGTTTTTACGGATTCACCTATAGGCAACGCTGGCCGGCCCGGCCGGCGTGCCGCCACCAGGGGGAGCCCGCCGGCGTCGACGGCGGCACGAAATCCAGGCTGGAAGCCGTTCCCTGTGGGTCCGGACTGCCGATGGAAGCTATCGGCAGCCGGCGCGGCGCGTCGCCGCATGATCGGGCCGGTCACCTTCAGCCGAGGAATTGCATGCAGCCCGCCGCCCGCCTCACCGACATGCATGTCTGCCCGATGGTCACCGGCGTGGTGCCCCACGTGGGCGGCCCGATCGCCGCGCCCGGCGCCCCCACGGTGCTGATCGGCGGCTTGCCTGCGGCTCGCATGGGCGACATGGCAACCTGCGTGGGCCCGCCCGACAGCATCGTCCTGGGCTCGCCCAAGGTGCTGATCGGCGGCCAGCCGGCCGCGCGCATGGGGGACAGCTGCGCGCACGGCGGCACGATAGTGCTCGGCTGCTTCAAGGTTTTGATCGCTTGATGGACGCCGCGGCCGTGCGAGCAGTGTCGTCCACGCTTTCGGCCCAGCTGCGGGGCGATATCGCGGCGACCTCTTCAGGCGGGCGCTCCCTGGCCCAAGGACTGCACCGTGAGGGTGGACAGGTGGCGCCCCCCGCGAACGGGCTGGCCGCGCGCTCAGGGGCAGTCGCCACCGTTGAGCGCGTTGTCCGCATCGCAGCGCAGGCTCTTGCCGAGCGCATCCAGGCGGCCCTCGACCGGCCCGTCGCAGGGCACTTCGTGATCGGTACCGTCGGCGGTGGTCACGCGCACGCCGGCGCTGCGGTGGCCGTCTTCGGTGTAGTCGAACACGGCGTAGTCGACCCCGCCGCGGCTGAAGCCGACTTCGCTGCGCTCGGTCTGGTAGCGCGTGTAGTGCGCGTAGCCCAGCTGTTGCGCGCCTTGCGAGGCATCGTCCGGAAAGGCCAGTTCCAGCTTGTCCGGCTTGCCGTAGCGGTACTGCACCGCGGGCAGGCTTCCGCACAGGCTGATCGTCTTGTGTCGCGCGGTCGGGCAGCTGAAATAGGTGGTTTCGCCGACGCGGCACAGGCCCGCCGCGAGCGAGCTGGCCGGTCCGGCGCAGGAGCCGGCGAGCAGCGAGGCGATCGAAAGAACAACAACGCGTTGCATGGTTTGGACCTGCGGTCGGGATGGATCGGTCACGGGCGGGAGGTCAGCGCGTGATAAGCCTTCTGGAGCTTGCCGTCGTAATCGTTGGCCTTGTAGCCGGGGCCGTTGCAGGCCTTGGCGAAGGCGGCGCAGTCGCGCTTCTTCAAGGCCGCATGCATCGCCTTGTTCGTGCCGACGAAACTCGCGAAGGCGCAAAGGTGTTCGGTTCCCGAGCGCGACAGCGCAAGCACGAACGTCTGCACCGGCCGGTGGCGAACCACGGCATGGCATCGGTCGGGCGGCGCAGCCATCCGGCAACCAGGGGATCGGGAATGCAGGAATGGAACACGGCGGTTTCGCTCGCGGGAAAGGGATCGGGAAACCCCGCCGGCGCGTATGCGTGGGCGACACGGCGGTCATCCCTGCTGCCGGGCGTGCGCCGCTCTTATAGCAGTTTTCCTGCCGCGGTCGCGCCCGGTGCGCGCGCGGCAACCATGACGTCGCGTTGTGCGCAGAGGAAGGACCCATGAGCCAGCAGATCACGCTTTCCTCGCCCCAGTGCGAAGGCCTGCTCTTCACCAGCATGGTGGCCGAGGAACAGCTCGGGCGCATGTTCTCCTATCACGTCGATTTCGTGAGCCGTGACGAGAAGATCGACCTGAACGGCCTGCTCGGCACGTCGATGACGGTGGGGCTGGAAGCCGACGGTTTCTTGCGCCACTTCAACGGCATCGTGTGCGAGGCGGCGCAGACCAGCGCCGAAGTCATCGACGGGCTCAACTATGCCCACTACACCGTGCGCCTGGTGCCCAAGCCCTGGCTGCTGGTGGACAAGTTCGACTGCCGCATCTACACCGAAATGACGGTGCCGGACATCGTCAAGCAGGTGCTCGCCGAGGCCGGCTACACCGACGTCAAGCTGAGCCTGAGCTCCAGCTACGTGGCGCGCGACTACTGCGTGCAGTACCGCGAAAGCAGCCTGAACTTCATCAGCCGCCTGCTGGAGCAGGAGGGCATCTACTACTACTTCGTCCACGATGCGGGCACGCACACGATGGTGCTGGCCGATGGCATCGGTGCGCACCTCAAGGCCGCGCACTTCGACAAGGTGGCCTATTCGACCACCCGCGACAGCGCGTTGCGGACCGAGGCCACGATCAGCGACTGGGACGCCTCGCGCGGCCGCGACGTGAGCAAGGTACAGCTGACCGATTACGACCCGCTCAAACCCAAGGCTTCGTTGCTGGGCAACGGCACCGGTGGCGCGCAAGGCGTGAAGGGCCCTGACGGATTCGACTTCCCCGGCGGCCACTTCGATGCCCGGGTCGGTCAACACTTCGCGCAGGTGCGCGCCGAAGCGCTCAGCGCGTCGCGCTCGCACTACAACGGCAACACCTCGGCGTGCGGCATCGAGATCGGCGGTCTGTTCTCGCTGACCGGCTTTCCGCGCAGCGATCTGAACCAGGAATACCTGGTGATCGGCACCGCGATGCAGCTCCATGGCGGCAGCTATGCATCCGGTGCCGGAGCGGACGCGCCATCTTTCAGCTGCGGCTTCCAGGCGATCGAGAGCAGCCGACCGTTCCGCACCCTGCCCACGGCCGTAAAGCCGTCCATCGTGGGCCTGCAGACCGCCGTGGTCACCGGCAGCGAAACCGACGAGGACATCGCGATCGACGACCACGGTCGCGTGCAGGTGACCTTCCACTGGAACAAGCCGGACAAGCCCAATGCCAAGAGCTCCTGCCCGGTGAGGGTGGCCTCGACCTGGGCGGGCAAGGGCTGGGGCGCGGTCAGCCTGCCGCGCGTGGGGCAGGAGGTGGTGGTCAGCTTCCTCGAGGGCGACCCGGACCGCCCGTTGATCATCGGCAGCGTCTACAACGGCGATAACGCGCCGCCCTACGGCCTGCAGGCGACCAAGACGCAGAGCGGCATCAAGAGCCGCAGTCTGCTCGGCGGCGCGGCCGACTTCAACGAACTGCGCTTCGAGGACAAGAAGGGCGAGGAGGACTTCTTCATCCACGCCCAGAAGGACATGCACGAGGAGGTCGAGAACGACCACGTCGTCACCATCGACCACGACGAGACCGTAACGGTCAAGCACGACCAGACGCTCACCGTGGAAAACGACCAGACCGAGACGATCAAGCACGACCGCAAGCTCACCGTGCAGAACGACGACAAGCTGGACGTCACCAACAACGGCACCACCACCATCGGCCAGAAGTTCAAGCTCTCGGCCGGCACCGAGATCGAGCTGGTCACCGGCGCGTCCAGCATCGTGCTCAAGAGCTCGGGCGACATCGAGATCAAGGGCATCAACATCAAGATCACCGGCAGCGTCGGGGTCAAGGTCGAGGGCCAGGTGGAGGTCGGCGTCAAGGCGGGCGCCACCATGGACCTGGGCGCAGGCGCCAGCCTCAAGGTGCATTCGGACGCGATGGTCGAAGTCGCCGGCAGCGCCATGGCCACCGTCAAGGCACCCATGCTCACGCTCAAGGGCGATGGCATGAACCAGGTGTCCGGCGGCGTCGTGATGATCGGGTAAGGGGAGAGCGCCATGTCGATCGTCATTCAGGCTGCCGAACAGATGGAACTGGGTGCGCCCGCGCGCGCCCGGCTGGAACCGGGAATGAGCCCGCGCGAGGCCGTGCAGGTCCTGCTCGAGGGCGGCGATACGCAGGACGCGCTGAAGCTGCTTGCGCGCCTGCTGCCCAAGCGCTACGCAGTGGCGTGGGCCTGCCAGTGCGCGCGCGACGCGGCATTGCCGCTGGAGGACCGGGCCGGCGCTGCACTCGCCGAACAGTGGGTGCGCGAACCGGAGGAACCCCACCGCCGCGCTGCGTTCGAGTTCGCCAATGCCGGTGGCTACAAGAGTATCGGCGCCTGGCTGGCCGCCTGCGCCGGCTGGGCCAGCGGCAGCCTGGCGCCGGCGACCCAGGAAACCCCCGTGCCCCCGGCCGAACACCTGACCGCCTGCGCCGTGGTCGCGGCGATCAACCTGATGGCCGGGCTCGAGCCCGAACGCTTCGAGCAGCGGCGTGCCGGCTTCATGGCGCGCGCCATGAGCCTGCTCGGCGCCGGCGAAATGCAGACCAGCTGAGGAGCCACGCGTGCCTATTCCACAGACACTCGTCCTGGCCGTGCTCGGCCCGCACGCTGCGCAGTTCGGTGCCCGCAGCCAGAAGTCGTTCGAAGGCCGCGACGGCAGCATCGGCCGCGCGGAGGACTGCGACTGGGTGCTCGGCGCCGCCGGCGTCTCGCGCGTGCACGCCATGGTGCGCTGCCTCAACGGCATGTACTTCATCGAGGACCGCAGCACCAACGGGATGCTGCTCAACGGCCGCCCGCTGGTGAAGGGCGATCCGGCCTCGCTCAAGGATGGCGACCGCCTGCAGATCGACACCTTCGAGGTGGCCGTGCGGCTGCAGGCCGATAGCGCCACCCTGGTGCAGCCGACCCCGGCACCGGCGCCGGCGATCGCAGCGGCCGCGCCGCTGCCCGGTGGCGACTTCCTCGACGAAATGCTGGGTGGTCCGTTTGGCGCGCCGCAGCCGCCCGCACGCGGCCTGCCGGACGAACCGCTGATCCCCGTCTCCGGTGGCTCGGCCGCCGCGCTCGATCCGTTGGCGTTCCTGGACGAGCCGTTCGGCGCGCCGCCCGCGCCCGCGCCGGCGCCAGCCGCCGACTGGAACCATTCCAGCAGCATCGCCGATCACTTCCACCCGCCGGGCGTTGCCGGCCAGCGCCAGGCGCTGCCGGAAAACTGGGATCTCACCATGGGCGATTTCGCGCCCAAGGGGCCGTCGGCCCCGGCCCCCGCCCCGGTCCCCGCGCCACCGCCCGCGACCCCGGTGGCGCCGCCAGCCATGTCTGCCGCCGCGATGGCACCGGTCGCCGGCGTGCCGCCCGAACTGGACACGATTTTCCGCATCGTCGTCGACGGGGTGATGGACGTGTTGCGCGCCCGTGCCGAGATCAAGAACACCTTCCGCCTGCCGGTCACGTTGATCCAGCGTTCGGAAAACAATCCGCTGAAGTTCGCGCCGACCGCCGACGAGGCGTTGCAGAAGTTGCTCGCCCCGGCCAACGGCGCGTTCCTTTCCGGCACCGACGCCTTCCAGGACGCCTTCGACGACATCCGCTGCCACCAGATGGCGATGCTGGCCGGGGTGCGCGCGGGCTTCGAGGCGGTGCTGGCGCATTTCAATCCGGACCGCCTGGAGCAGGAAGTGGACGGCAGCAAGCGCTCGGCCTTCGGCGGCAAGGGCCGTTACTGGGAGCGCTACCGGGAGAATTTCGAGAGCCTTGCCAAGGACCCGGACGAGTGTTTCCGGCGCCTGTTCGGCGACGAGTTCGCGCGCGCCTACGAAGAGCAGTTGGCGCGGCTCAAATCGGCGCGGATACGGCAGCGGTGAGCGGGCATGGCGCCTTTCACGTGAAAAACACGCACTAGAAGAAGGGCCTCCTACGCCAGGGGATCCCTGCAGGAGCGCCTTTGGGCGCAACCGCGGGATTTGGGGGCAGGCGCCCGCAGGGAGCTCGAAGCCGCCATCGCGTCCAGGGGCGCAGGACGCCGCAAAGCAACCACCAGCAGACAGGTCGGTCATGACGCAAAACAACAAAGTGGTATGGAGCGAAGGCCTGTTCCTGCGCCCGCAGCACCTGCAGCAGCAGGAGCGCTACTTCGAGCGCTTCGTCGAGCTGCGCGCCGGTGCGCTGCGGCCCTACGCCTGGGGCTTCCAGGAGCTGGAGCTGGAGCCCGACCTGCTGGCCATCGGCAAGCTCGGCATCCGCCGCGCGCGGGGTATCTTCCCCGACGGCACGCCGTTTTCGATGCCCGGTGACGATCCGCTGCCGGCGGCGCTGGAAGTCGACGCCAACTGGCGCGACCAGACCGTCTACCTGACCCTGCCGCTGCGCTCGCCCACCCAGCCGGAAAGCGGCCGGCCGGAAGCGCCGGCCGAGCGGCTGTTCCGCTACCGCGTGCGCGAGACCGAGGTGCGCGACAGCTCCGGCAGCGTCGAGGGCATGACACCGCTGGAAGTCGGCGGCATGAGCACGCGCCTGCTGCCGCAGTCGCAGCCGATGGAAGGGCTGGCGCAGATCCCGGTCGCACGGATCGTCGAATGCCGCGCCGACCGCCGCGTCATGCTGGACGAAACCTTCATGCCTACGGGCTTGAGCTGCCAGGCCGTGCCGCGGCTGGTGACCTTCCTCACCGAGCTGCTCGGCCTGCTGCACCAGCGCGGCGAGGCGCTGGCCAGCCGCGTGGCGCTGACCGATCGAGGCGGCGCGGCGGAGATCGCCGACTTCCTGATGCTGCAGGTGGTCAACCGCTACCAGCCACTGGTCGCGCACCTGGCCGAGGCGCCGCTGGAACACCCGGAAGCCTTCTACCGCACGCTGGTGGCGATGGCCGGCGAACTGACCACCTTCACCGCGCCGGGCAAGCGCCCGCCGATGTTCCCGCCGTACCGCCACGAGCTGCTGCGCGAGAGCTTCGAGCCGGTGATCGTCTCGCTGCGCAACGCACTCAGCGCGGTGATGGAGCAGACCGCCATGCCGATCCCGCTGCAGCAGCGCAAGTACGGCGTGTGGGTGGCGGTGGTGCCGGACCTTACGCTGATCGACACCGCCGCGTTCGTGCTTTCGGCCAAGGCCGACATGAAGTCCGAGGACCTGCGTCGGCAACTGCCCGCACACGCCAAGATCGGCCCGACCGAAAAGATCCGCGACCTGGTCAACCTGCAACTGCCCGGCATCGCGGTGCAGCCGATGCCGGTGGCGCCGCGCCAGATTCCCTACAACGCGGGCTACCTCTACTTCGAGTTCGACAAGCACTCGCCGATGTGGCGCGAGCTGAAGACCTCCGGCGGCATCGCGTTCCATTTCGGCAGCGAGTTCGCCGGCCTCGACCTGCAACTGTGGGCCATCCGGAGTTGATGCCATGAGCGGTCCCTTCGACGAGGACATGCGCGACGCCACCGTGGTGCGCCCGCGCGCGGCCCCAGCCCCGGCCGCGCCCGTGGCGCCGCCACCGGCCGCCCACGCGGCACCACCGGCTGCCTACGCGGCCGCGGCCCAGCCGGCACGCGAGGAAGACATCAGCGGTTTCCTCGGCGGCGGCATGAACCCGCTGGTGCAGGCGGCCAGCCCGCTGCTGCTGCTGGCCGTGCAACTTCGCCACAGCGCCACCGCGCCGGACGCCGCGCGCCTGCGCGAGCAGGCCACCACGCAGGTGCGCCGTTTCGAAAGCCGCGCGCAGGCGTCCAACCTGCCGCAGCAGACCGTGCTCGCGGCGCGCTACGTGCTGTGCACCATGCTCGACGAGTCGGTGCTCAACGCGCCCTGGGGCGAGCACAGCGGCTGGGCGCAACAGACCCTGCTGGTGGCGTTCCACAGCGAGTCCTATGGCGGCGCCAAGTTCTTCCAGATCCTCGAGCGGCTGTGCGCGGATTTTTCTAAGCACATCGACCTGATCGAGCTTATGTACATCTGCCTGGCGCTGGGCTTTGGCGGGCGCTACCAGATCGAGGCGGGTGGACGCGCCCGGCTTGCCGACATCCAGGAAGATCTCTATCGGCGCATCAAGGAACAGCGCACGCCCGCCACGCAGGAACTGGCGCCGCACTGGCGCGGCGTGGAAGACCGGCGCAACCCGCTGGTGCGTTACGTACCGTTGTGGGTGATCGCCACCGCCGCTGCCTGCGTGCTGCTGGCGGCCTTCCTGTTCTTCTACACCCGGCTCAATGACGCGGCTGCACCGGTCAATGCGCAACTTGCCCGGGTCGGGCTCGAAGGCGCGACGCCGCCGGATACCGCGCACCGTCCCACCCCCGAGCGCAAGCGCCTCAAGCAATTGCTGGCGCCGGAAGAGCAGGCGGGGATGCTGACCATCGACGAGCAACCTGACGGGCAGGCGATGCTGCGCCTGTCCGGCAACGCGATGTTCGCCTCCGGCGGCGTCGACGTGAACGATCGCCAGCTGCCGCTGCTGCAGAAGATCACCGCCGCGCTCAACCAGGTGCCCGGCCGTGTGATCGTGATCGGCCACACCGACGACCAGCCGATCCACTCGCTGAAGTTCAAGGACAACTTCGCGCTGTCGGCCGCGCGCGCGCAGTCGGTGCGGCAGATCCTGACGCAGGGGCTGGACAGCCCGGGCCGCATCGAATCGACCGGCGCCGGCGCCTCGCAGCCGATCGCGCTGCCGCCGGACCTGCCGGAAAACCGCACGCGCAACCGCCGCGTCGAAATCAAGTTCATCCCGGAGACCTGACGCCGTGGCGAAGTTGCTGAGCCTTTTGAAGTCCGCCTGGTTCGTCACGCTCATTGGCGTGCTGCTGCTCTCGGTGCTGGTGTGGCTGGGTGGCCCGTACCTGGGTATCGGAGACTCGCAGCCGCTAGCCAGCCCGGTCGCGCGGTTGCTGCTGATCATGCTGATCGTGCTGGCCTGGGGCGCCTGGCTGCAGGTCCAGGCGCTGCGCGCGCGCGGCAAGGCCAACAAGATGTCCGGCGAGCTGGCCGGGCAGGGCGGCACGGCACCCGCCGACGCCGGCGACAACCGCAGCGTGGGCGAGCGCTCGCAGCTGCAGGGCCGCTTCGCCGAGGCGGTCGAGATGTTGCGCAAGCGCCGTCGCGGCAATTTGTACGCGTTGCCCTGGTACGTAGTGATCGGCCCGCCGGGCTCGGGCAAGAGCACGCTGCTGCAGAACTCCGGGCTCAACTTCCCGCTGTCCGAGCGCTTCGGCAAGGAAGCGCTGCGCGGCGTCGGCGGCACCCGCAACTGCGACTGGTGGTTCACCGACGAGGCGGTGTTCCTCGATACCGCCGGGCGCTACACCACGCAGGACTCGGACCGCTCGGCCGACGCCACCGCCTGGGGCGAGTTCCTCAAGCTGCTGCGCCGCTACCGCAAGCGTCGCCCGATCAATGGCGTGATCGTGGCGATGAGCCTGTCCGACCTGATGGTGCTGGACGAGAATGGTCGGCAGGAACATGCCCGCGCGATCCGCCGGCGGCTGGACGAGCTCGCCGAACATCTCAAGATCGGCGTGCCGGTGTACCTGGTGCTGACCAAGTGCGATCTGGTGGCCGGGTTCGGCGAGTTCTTCGACGACATGAACCCCGAACTGCGCAGCCAGGTCTGGGGCGTGTCGTTCCCGCTCGGCAAGACCATGGACGGCAGTGCCGCCAAGGCCTTCGCCGACGAGTACCGCCTGCTGCTCGACCGGCTCAACACGCGCACGCTCGACCGCCTGCACGCCGAGCGCGACCGCGGCCGTCGCGCCGCCGTGCTGTCCTTCCCGCAGCAGCTCGCCTCGCTGGGCGAGACCGCGCGGCAGTTCGTCGAGGGCGTGTTCGCCGGCCACGCCTACGGCACGCCGCCGTTGCTGCGCGGCGTCTACCTCACCTCCGGCACGCAGGAAGGCACGCCGATCGACCGCATGATGGGCGCGGTGGCGCGCACTTTCGGCCTGGATGCCGCGCGGGTGAATCCGCAGGGCGCGCAGCGACGCACGTTCTTCGTGGAGCGGTTGCTGAAGGAAGTGCTGTTCCGCGAGTCCGGGCTCGCGGGCACCAACCCCGCGATCGAACGGCGCAAGGTCGCCGTGCAAATGGCCGCCTACGCCGGCATGGCGCTGTTCTCCGTGCTGCTGTGCTTCGGATTCGCCACCAGCTATGCGCGCAACCGCGCTTACCTGGGACAGGTGCAGGATGCGCTGAAGGGCTACCCCGCCGGCGTCGACCTGCCGGCCAGCGCCACGCCGAAGGAGTACTTCGCCAAGGTGCTCGACCGGCTCGAAGCGCTGTCGGCCGTGCAACAGACCGCCACGCCCGAGGGCGGCGTGCCGATGTCGATGCGCCTGGGCCTTTACCAGGGCAACGCGGTCGGCGAAGACCTGCACGCGGCCTACCTGCGCGAGCTCAACGCGCTGCTGCTGCCCGGCGTGGGTGCGCAGTTCCGCGGTGGCCTGGCCGCCAGTGCGTCCGATCCGCAGGCGCTCTACTACTACCTGAAGGGCTACCTGATGCTGGGCGAGCCCAAGCATCTGGATGCCGACGAGCTGGTGGCGCTGGCCAACCTGGAATGGCGCAAGGTGTTCCCGGACGAGCCGGTGCTGCAGCAGGCGCTGGCGAAGCATTTCCAGGCGCTGGTGGAGGAGCCGGGCCAGTTGCGCGCGCTGCCGCTGGATGCGGCGCTGGTGGAGCAGGCACGCACCACGCTGCGCACCGCCGACCTTTCCACGCTTGTGTACGGCAGCATGAAGCTGTCGGCCGAAAACGCCGGCAAGCCGCTGCAACTGGACAAGGAGCTGGGCCTGCTCGGCAACGTGTTCCGCCGCCAGAGCGGCAAGCCGCTGTCCGCACCGTTGCCGGCGGTGTACACCCAGCCGGTGTTCGCCATCGAAGCGGACAAGGGCGTGGGCGAGGCGGTCAGGCAGTTCGCCGCTGACGACTGGGTCTTTGGCGCCGAGCCGATCGACGCGCTGGCGCAGGCACGCCTCTCGCGCCAGGTGCTGGCGCTCTACGAGGCCGACTACATCAAGGCCTGGGACACGCTGCTGACCGACCTGCAACTGCAGCCGGCCGCCAGCATCCAGGACGCGAGCACGATCGCCGCCAAGCTTTCTGGCCCGAGCTCGCCGCTCAAGTCGTTGCTCAAGCTGGTGCGCGACAACACCAGGGACATGCTGCGCGCGGCCACGCCCGACGGCGGCGACAAGGCGCTCGATGCGGCCAAGGACGCCGCCGCCAAGAAAGCCACGCAGAATGCGTTGGGCCGCGCGCTGGCCAAGGCTGGCGGTGCCGGGGCGGATGAGGCGCCGCCCGGGAGTGCCATCAGCGCGCACTTCGACACGCTCAACAAGCTGAGCGAAGGCGCGCCCGGCGCTGCGCCGATCGACCAGACCCTGGCCGCGCTGGACCAGTTGAGCAAGACGCTGCTCACCATGACCGACTTCAGCGACGCGGCCGGCCAGCCCAACCCGCAACTGCTGATGGCGCAGCAGGCCGCTGCGCAGTTGCCGCCGCCGGTGTCCGGCTGGGTCGCTTCGCTCACCGGCAAGAGCCAGGCGCTGGTCGCCAGTGGTACCAAGGGCGCGCTGGACGAGCAGTTCCAGCAGGCCGCGGCGCAGGACTGCGCGGCCTTCACCCAGGGCCGTTTCCCGTTCTCCCCGACCAGCCGCAACGACATCCCGGTACAGAACTTCGGCGAGATGTTCGGCTACGGCGGGCGCTACGACGGCTTCTTCAAGCAGACCCTGGCCAAGCTGGTCGACACCAGCGGGCGCAGCTGGCAGTGGAAGAGCGGCCCGGGCGCGGTCAGTGGTTCGGCCTCGATGCTGGCGCAGATGCAGCTGGCCGACAGCATCAAGCAAATGTATTTCCGCAACGGCAGTCCCACGCCGGAAGTCGGTTTCACCCTGCTGGCGCCAGTGCTTGCGCCCGGCATCGGCCACTTCGCCATCGCCGTCGACGGGCAGACCTTCGACTACAAGCCGGGCGGCAGCACCAGCATGGCGATGAAGTGGCCGGGGCCGACGCCGGGGCAGGTGAAGGTCTCGGCGTGGGATACCTCCGGCAACCTGCTCAGCAGCTACGACTACCAGGGCGACTGGGCGTTCTTCCACGCGCTGCAGGCGGCCAAGCTCTCCCGCCAGTCGGACCTGCGCTACCAGGCACACTTCGATTTCGGCGGCCAGGCGGTGCAGCTGGTCGTCCAGGCCAGCAACCTGAAGAATCCGTTCCTCAATACGCAGGTGCAACGCTTCCGGTGCGGAGGCTAGCCATGTCCGGGCCGACAGGGGGCGGGACGGCGAGCGTGGGGTTCTTCGGCAAGTTGCCGGGGGCGGGGGATTTCGTGCAACGGCGGTTGCCAGGCGCGTTCGTCGAACGTTGGGACCGGCATTTCGAGCAGGCGGTGTTTGCCAGCCGCGAGGCCTTGGGCCAGGACTGGGCATCCGCCTATCGCGCCAGCCCGACCTGGCGCTTCGTGCTGTCGCCGCAGGCCTGCGGCGAGGGCGCGTGGGCCGGCGTGTTCGGTCCTGCCGACGACCGCGTCGGCCGCAGCTTCCCGATGGTGTTGACCGCGGCGATCTCGCCGGGGGAGGTCGAACCACTGCTGCGCGAGGGGGCCGGTTGGTTCGACGCGCTGGCGCGCGTGCATGCACAAGGCCAACGTGGCGCTCCCGTGGACGCCGAAGGTTTCGACGCCCTGGTGGCGGCGTTGCCAGATCCCGCGACCGCCGCGCCTGCGGCCGTCGACCTGTGCGAGGGTATCGATTTCAGTCGCGCGACGCATTGGCGCCTGCCACTGCCGGCGCGCGCCATCGATACCCTGGCGCTGGTGGGACTGTGGCGACGGCTCGCCGGCCACGGCGGCCCGTGGTGCTTGTGGTGGAGCGAGGGCGCCGGCCGCGTGCCGGCCGGGATACTCGCCACCCGCGGCCTGCCTGCGCCGGACGCTTATGCAGGTTTCCTCGATGCGGCCCGGGCCGGTGCATGGCTGACTCCGGGCGTTGCCGCTGCACCGCTGCCCGAGCCGGCGGCGCCTGCCGCGACCGAGCGGGCGCCGCTGCCTGCGCCGCCGCCGGCACCGGCGCTAGCGCACGAGTCGGATGACGACGTGACCGTGCCGGGCTTCGTGCGCAAGGTGCAGGCAGCGGCGCCCCTCGTGGGCGCACCCGTGTTCAACACCGAGTTGTCCGTCCAAGCGGCGCCCGGCGCCGCCGTGGTCCGCCATCCGGCCTGCGCCCTGACCCTGGTGGCGGCGGATCTGGGCCTGGCCGACCCGCGCCGCCGCGCCGCCTCCGCGGCAGCCAGCGTCGGCGCGGAGATGAGCCCCGCGGACGAGGCGGCGCCCGGCACGCACGCGCTGCGTGCCCGCTTGATGGCGCTCCATCCGCTGCTGCGCCACGGGCGCGTGACCGAAGACGGCGCCGTGGTCGCAGCCCGCCTCGCGGGCAACCAGGCCGGTCTGCTGCGCGTGGGAGCCGCCGGTGCCTGGCACTGGCGCAGTGGCCGGATACGCCCGCTGTTCGCCGCCGCGCCGGTGCAGCCGACGCTCCCCGGTAGCGGCGAACTGGACGATCTGCTGTTCGGCGGCAACGACGCTCCCTCACTTCCAGGCCTGGGTGCCGAAGGCATGCCCGGCTGCGAGCAGATCGCCTGCGAGCTCATGCCCGGCGATCGCCTGCTGCTGCTGGCCGGCGTGGCACATACGCAGCTCTCGCAGGCCACGCTGGCCCAGGCGCTGACCGCCGTCACGCCGGAGGACGCGCAGGCGCGCCTGGCCCAGGCGCTGGGTCCCGATCCTTTGCGGCCCTGGCCGCTGGCCGTCATCGAGGTGCAGCCATGACCGTGCGTTACCAGTCCGCGGGGCATACCCATACCGGCAAGGTCCGCAAGCACAACGAAGACGCGATCCTGCTGCGCGAGGACATCGGCCTGTGGGTGGTCGCCGACGGCCTGGGCGGCCACTCGGCGGGTGATTACGCCAGTGGGCTGATCGTCGAGCGACTGGGCTCGCTGCCGCGCAACGGCGACGTGTTCGAGTTCATCGAGTCGATCGAGGACACGCTGGCACAGGTCAACAGCGAGCTGCGCCAGGTGGCGATGTCGCGCGGCGTCGACCTGATCGGCTCGACCGTGGTGCTGCTCGTCTACGACCCGGACTTCATGCTGTGTGGCTGGGTCGGCGACAGCCGCGCCTACTGCTTCGAAGACGGCCGCCTGCGCCAGATCACCCAGGACCACGTGCACGGCGTCAAGGAAGAGATCACCCAGTTCGCCGGCGGCCCCGCACCCGCGCGCCCGCAGCCCGGTGCGGGCGTGCTGACCCGCGCGGTCGGTGCGGAGGAGCGGCTGTTCGTCGACTGGGTCGTCGCCGGCAACCGCCCGGGCATGCAGTTCGTGCTGTGTTCCGACGGCATCAACAAAGAAATGTCCGACGAGGAAATCGACGCGCAGTGCGCGCGTCCTCAGCCACCAGCCGACCTGTTGCAGGGGCTGTTCGCGCTGGCCATGGGGCGGGCCGCGCGCGACAACGTGTCGGCCGTGGTCGTGCGACTGCAGGACTGACGCGACAACCATGGCTACCTCATCGCTAAGCGCCCTCGTCGAGGCCTACCGGGCCGGCGAGCTGTCGTTGCCGGCGCTGCTCGTCGATGCGCTGGCCGAGCGCGGCGCGGTGCCTGCGGACCAGCACGCGGCCGAGCTGCAGTGGCTCGCGCGCATGCGCGAGGATGGCAACATCGACGCCGGCGTGGCGCAACTGGTCTGCGAGCGCCTGGACGTGCTGCAACGCGCGGGCGAGGAGCTGGCGCCGGTGCTGGCCGCGTCCGAGGTCGACGGGGCGACTCGCGTTGCACCGGCCAAGCGATCGACCCCGGTCGCCTCTCACGCCGACGAGGCCACCCGGGTCGCGCCGGCCCCGCGGCCCGCAACCGACGATGCGCCAGCGGACCAGGCGACCGTGGTCACGCCGGCGTCCGCCCGGCCGGGGGCGACCCGCACCGGCGTCACCGGTTCGCGCACCGCGGGCGGCACCGGCAGCATCGACGCCGCCGGCTGGCAACAACTGGCCGACGTGGCCGGCAGCGACCAGGCGACCATCGGCATGCTGCTCAAGGGCCGGTTCCTGATCGAGCGCGAGATCGGGCGCGGCGGCATGGGCGTGGTATTCCTCGCACGCGACGAGCGCAAGGTCGAGGCACGCGACCGCGACCCGTACGTCGCGGTGAAAGTGCTCAACGACGAATTCCGCCGTCATCCCGATTCGCTGATCGCGCTCCAACGCGAGTCGCGCCGCTCGCAGCAACTGGCGCACGACAACATCGTGCGCGTCTACGACTTCGACAAGGACGGCACCATCGTCTTCATGACGATGGAATACGTCGACGGTTCGGACCTCAAGACGCTGATCCGCGAGAGCGCCTCGCGCGGTTTGCCGCTGGCCAGGGCCAGGCCGCTGATCGAGGGCATGGCACGGGCGCTCAAGCGCGCCCACGACGCCGGGGTGGTGCACTCGGACTTCAAGCCCGGCAACGTGATGGTCACCCGCGAGGGGATGCCCAAAGTGTTCGACTTCGGCATCGCGCGCGCCGGCAAGCAGCCCGGCGAGGCGGCCGAGGACCAGACGGTGTTCGACGCAGGCCGCCTTGGCGCGCTGACCCCGGCGTATGCAAGCCCGGAGATGATCCAGGGCCGGCCGCCGCAAGCCACCGACGACATCTACGCACTGGGTTGCGTTGCCTTTGAACTGCTCACCGGGAAGCACCCCTTCGACAGGGTGAGTGCCGAAGTGGCCATGCGCGAGGGGCGCAAGCCGCCGGCGGTGCCCGGACTCACCCGCCGCCAGTACAGGACGTTGTGCGACGCCGTCGCCTTCACCGCCGACAAGCGCCTGAAAAGCGCGGATCGGCTGGTCGAGGGCTTGCGCGATGTCGGCCTTGGCGAGCGCCTGGGCCGGCCGCTCGCCTGGACGCTGGTCGGCGTCCTGCTGCTGGCGGTTGCCGGCTGGGGTGCGCTCGGGCAGTGGCGCGCGCGCCAGGTGGCGGAAGTCGCCTCGCGCTTCCACTCCGCCAATCCGCTGCACTTCGGCGACGAAGCCCAGGCGGCTGCCGCGCTCGAGCAACTGGGCGAGGACGGACGCAAGCGCTTGATGCTCGACCAGGGCGACCTGGTGCAGCAATTCCTGCTCGACCGCGTCGATGTCTACTGGAACCCGGCCCAGGGTCGGCACGATTACGCCGCGGCGGAGCGTGTGTTCGAGCTGCCCGCGCGGTTGCATCTGTTCCTGCCGCGCCTGGATCTCAAGCGCGCTGCCGTGGAGAAGGAAAAGCAGGAGCGGGAGCGGCCCATCGTGGCAAAGGCGTCGCCGGTACCCGTGACCGCGCCGCCCCCACAGAGCACGCCTGTGCGCACGTCGGTGCCGGTTGAAGAGGCACGGGCCACGCCGACGTCGGCAGCGACGCCAGCCAAAACGCCATCGACCGAAAAGCACCAGGCCGCAGGTCCTTCCCGTCGCATGCAGGAAGTCGCGGCCGGCCTGCTGCGCGAGGGCGAACGCAACTTCGCCCAGCAGAACTACTCGGCCGCCATCGCCAATGCCAGGGCCGCGCTTCAGGTGAACCCGGGCGACGCGGCCGCCAGGCGCCTCCTGCGCCGCGCCCAGCAGGCGCAGCAGCAGGCCATGAACAGCATCTCGATCAACTGAGGAGGGACTCGCCATGTATCAAGGATTCCGCGGTATCAGCCTGTTGGGTGCGGCCTGCACACTCGCCCTGGTGAGTGGTTGCGCGCAGATGCCCGGCATGGGCATGCCCAACGACGGCGCCCGCACGAACGCCAGCGAGACCGCATCGCACACATGCAATCCGGCCGTCGGCGGCGCGATCGGCGCGCTGGCCGGTTCGATGTTCGGCAAGGGCAAGGGCCATCTGGCCGGCGCCGCGATCGGCGCAGGCATCGGCGTGTTCGCCTGCATGGCCTACAACTACCACGCGCGCAAGGTGCGCGACGCGCGCTCGGTGGAAGACCAGTACCGGCACGACCGCGGCGCCTTGCCGGCGAACAACACCATCAGCGCCTACCAGACCGCGCTGCTGCCCGGCGAAACCATCCGCTCCGGCAGCAAGGCGGCGATGCAGTCGCGCGTCACGCTGGTGCGCGGCACGACCGACGTGGTGCCGCAGCTCAAGGAACAGTTGACCCTGTTCGCGCCGGACGGCCGCCAGCTGACCACCGTGACCAAGGACGCCACCGCCATCGACGGCACCGGCGAGTACGAGACCAACTTCGACTTCAACCTGCCCAAGGGCATCCAGGACGGCCGCTACACGATGCGCTCGGCGCTGTACATGGACGGCCAGCAGGTGCGCACCAACGAAGTCCCCATGCTGGTGGTCAGCTGACCGCACCGGCCGCCATCGCCGGTTGCCTTGATGCAGCCGCCGCACCGACGAAGAGCTTTGCATGAACACGCTTGCCGAACTGATCGCTGCCTTCCGAAACGGCCACCTGCCGCTACCCGTGCTGCTCGATGCGCTCGGCCGCCGCGGCGCAGTGCCGGAGGATCGCCACCACGACGAGCTCGCGCTGCTGCACCGCCTGCACGACGAGGGCGAGCTGGACGCGGAGATCGGCCGCGTGTTGCTGGAGCGGTTGATGGCCGTGCAGGCCGTGGCCGAGGAAGTGGCGATGGCCGGTGATGCGACCGTCGTCGTACCGGCTGGGAGCGCGGCCCTGGAGGACGACGCCACAAGAGTGGCGCCGCCACCGTTCGTCCGTGCCGCGCCCGAGGACATCGGCGACGCGACCGTGGTGATGCCGGCCTCGCGTCCGCCCGCACCGCCCGTGCCAGTCGACGAGGCGACGGTGGTCATGCCCGCGTCGCACGGTCGCGCTACCGATGATGCGCAATCCACCGGTACCCAGTCCGGCACCGGCACGCACTCGGGTAACAGCGCCAGTTGGGAACGCCTGGCCGGCGCCGAGGGTGGCGACCATGCGCACGTCGGCATGCTGCTCAAGGGCCGCTTCCTGCTCGAGCGCGAGATCGGCCGCGGCGGCATGGGCGTGGTGTTCCTTGCGCGCGACGAGCGCAAGGTCGAGGCCCGCGACCGGGATCCGTACGTCGCGGTGAAAGTGCTGAACGACGAATTCCGCCGCCATCCCGACTCGCTGATTGCGCTGCAACGCGAATCGCGCCGCTCGCAGTCGCTGGCGCACGACAACATCGTGCGCGTCTACGACTTCGACAAGGACGGAACCATCGTCTTCATGACGATGGAATACGTCGACGGCTCGGACATGAAGGCGCTGATCCGCGAGCGCGCCTACAACGGCATGCCGCTGGCCAAGGCCCGCCCGCTGATCGAGGGCATGGCCTGGGCGCTCAAGCGCGCGCATGCCGCCGGCGTGGTGCACTCGGACTTCAAGCCCGGCAACGTCATGGTGACGCGCGAGGGCGTGCCCAAGGTGTTCGACTTCGGTATCGCGCGTGCCGGCAAGCACATGGGCGACGCGGTGGGCGAGCAGACCGTGTTCGACGCCGGCACGCTGGGTGCGCTGACGCCGGCCTATGCCAGCCTGGAGATGATCCAGGGCAGCGAGCCGACGCCGAGCGACGACATCTACGCACTCGGTTGCGTCGCGTTCGAGCTGCTCACCGGCAAGCATCCGTTCGACAAGGTCAGCGCCGAAGTAGCGATGCGCGAGGGGCGCAAGCCGCCGGCGGTACCGGGACTCACCCGGCGCCAGTACAAGGCGCTGTGCGACGCGGTCGCGTTCCGCGGCGAGGATCGCCTGCACACCGCGCAGGCATTCGTCGAGGGCCTGCGCGAGGTCGGCCTGCGCGAGCGCATCGGCCCGTACCTCGCCTGGGGCGCGGGCGCATTGGCCGTGCTGGTGGCCGGAGGCTGGGGCGGCGCGCACTACCTGCACCAGCGCAAGGTGGCGCAGGTGATCGCCCGCTTCGCGCCGGACGACGCGCACCGCTACACCAACGAAGCCCAGGCGATGGCCGCGCTGGACACGCTCGGCGACGAGGAGCGCAAGCGCCTGGTGCTCGACCAGGGCGACCTCATCCAGCGTTTCCTGCTGGCCCGCCTGGACGCCTACTGGAACCCCGCGCAGGGCCGCTACGATTATGTCCACGCACAGCAACTGTTCGCCCTGCGCGACCAGCTCAAGCTGTACTCGCCGGAACTGGACATCCGTCGCAGCGCGATGGACCAGCAGAAGAACGAGCTGCTCAACAGCCTGGACACCCAGCTGTCCCAGCGCATCGAGACCGGCGCGATCTTCGCCGACCAGCCGGGCAACGCGATCGAGACGCTGCAGAAGATCCGCGCCATCGACCCGGCCAGCAGCTTGCTCAAGAACGCCGAGCTGGAGCTGAAGTACGACATCGCCATTGGCGATGCGCTGGCGCAGCACCACGGCGACCAGGCCGCCGCGCATCTGAAGGAGGCACTGGCGGTGTTCCCCGATTCGGCGCGCCTGCAGCGCCGCCAGGCCCAGCTCGGCGCGATGGTTGCCGGCACCACCGTAACCGCCACGGCGACCGCCGCGAGCGCGACCAGCCTGCCCGAGGCGCGGGCCGCCCTGGCCGGGCTGATCGCGCACCCGGAAGCGAGCGCCGACTGGCAACGCCAGGTGGCCGCCGCGATGGCGCCGCTCAAGGGTGACGCCTCACCGCAGACCCGCGCGCTCATCGATCAACTGGCAGCGGCCATCGCCAGGGTCGCCGACCAGCAGACCGACGCGCTGCACCTGCCCCAGGACCAGGCGCTGGTGGACTTCGGCCTGGCCGTCGCACCGCAGTCGGCCGCGCTCAAGACCGAGCACGATCGCCTGGCCGCCCTGGACAAGCAGCAGCAGGACCGCCTGGCGCAGGAGAGCGCCGCCGCCGAGGTCACCGCGCGTATCGAGTCGGTCAAGCGCGCCGCTGCCGCGGGCGACACCGCCAAGGCGCAGGAATCGCTGGCGCGCATCCGCACGCTGGCGCCGCAGCATCCGTTCCTGGGCAGCGAAGGCCCGCAGCTGCTCGCCGATGCCTATCTGGGTCAGGCACGCGAGGCGTTCCGCAAGGGTCGCTACCAGGCCGCCGCCGATGTGCTCACGCGCGCCACCGGCCTGCTCGGTCAGCGTGCCGACCTGGTCAAGGCCAGCGCACGCTACGGCCTGGCGGCCGACCTGGTGAAGGCGCGCGGGCAGGCGGTGTCCTCGTCCGAACTCGATCGCATGCGCCACCAGCTGACGCAGGCACGCCACGCGGATGCCGACGCGCTGGCTGCACTCGAGGCGGACATGAAGCTGCGCGGACAGCTCGGCGAAGGTTCGCTGTCCGCCCTGCTGGACTCGCTCAAGCCCGCCAGCGGCACGCCGCCGACGCCGGTTTCGCCCACCGCCTTGCCGGCGCCCGCCGAGGGCAATGTCGCACCCCCTCCCACCGGCCGTGCACCGGCCACCGCGGCGGGGAAGGGCAGTCCGGCGGTGATCCGCCCGGCGCCGGCCACGGTTGCCGCTGGCGCCACCTCCGACCCCTGCGCCGCGCCCGACCTGATCGGCGCCGGCCGCGCCTGTTTCGACACCATCGACGGCAAGCGCGGTCCCGCGCTGGTGGTGGTGCGCGCGGGGGGCAAGACGTTGGCCATGACCCGCTCGGAAATCACCATCAACGAGTACAACCGCTATTGCGCGACCACCGGCAAGTGCAGCGCCATCGCACTGGACGACCGCTCCGCCGGCAGCCTGCCGGTGAGCAACATCAGTCTGGCCCAGGCGCGCGCTTATGCGGCATGGCTGGGCAGCGCCAGCGGCCACGTCTATCGCCTGCCGACCGACGCCGAATGGCTGGCGGCCGCGCGCGCCGGCGGCGGCTGGAAGCAGGCGCCGGACAGCAACTGCATCCCGCCCACCGCCGGTGCCGACGACGGCAGCGGTGCCCCGATCGCCGCACGCGGTCGCAGCCCCAACCCGTGGGGCCTGATCAACCTGACCGGCAATGTGTGGGAATGGGTAGACGATGGCGCGGCGGTGCGCGGCGGCAGCTACACCAGCTACTGGTCCGACTGCACCGTCGACAGCCGACGCCCCGACAGCGGCGGCGCGCAGAAAGACGTCGGCCTGCGCCTGGTGAGGGAGCTGCCATGAACGAACGCGAACGCATCGTCAATCGCGACCTGAACCTCCTTGACGAGGCCCATTACGGCGGGCGCATCGCCCGTGCCGAGTACCGCGCTCGCCGACGCAACGTGCTGTCCGCCCTGCGCGACAGCCACGGCATCACCGCCCGCAAGGCGGTGGTGCGGCCGTCCCGTCCTGCCGACGTGCCGGATGCCGACGTACTGCCGGCCTTGCTGGGCAGGACGACGCGTTCGAGTCGGATGCTGCTGGCCCTCTTTGCCGCCGGAGCGCTCGCTTGCGCCGTACTGCTTGGCCTGCTGTTCGTCACTTCCTGAAATGTGAACGCCTGATGAGTAATTCGTGAATGAAAGTGCCTCTGGATGGGCGTTTTCATTGACGGACTTCGCACTACAGGGTGAGACCGCGCGTTTGCGCGGCTGCCGGCGGCCGGGTCGGACCCGCCCGTCGCGTTGATGCGGCCCGGCAACCGGCGCCGCGCCAAGGAAACGGTCATCAAAGGGGAATGTCGTGCGGATTGCTTGCCTCGCAGCAGCGGTGGCCCTTGCCCTGGCGGGCGGGAACGCGTCGGCCCAGGCTTCGCCACCGGCACCGGCCGCGCCGGGTGCCCCCGCACAGGACATCCTGGTCAGCGGCGTCCCGACGGCAGGGCCGCAGGCCGCCCAGGTCCAGGCGCTGATCCAGTCCGAATACCAGCAGGCACTGGCCACCGCGGGCGTCTCGTCGCTGGACGCGGGGCAATTGCAGGCCGCGGCCGTGCTGATCACCACCCGGCTGCACGAAGCCGGCTACCCCGACGCCCACGCCTACCTGCCGGGGCAGGTGCTGGCGGTACACCTGGGCGCCGGCGCGACGCCTGCCGCGACCGTGGCGCAGGCCCTTGCCACGCCGGCGGCGCCGGTGCCCGAGATCGCACCCGCGGCCGCTGTGCCGCCGGTGCGCGAACGCGAAGCTGACCCGGCACGGGAACAGACCCTGGCGGTGCACGGTTTTCGAGTGCAGGGCGTGGGCAACCATCCGGACGAGGGCATTACACCGGCCAGCGTGCAAGCGCTGGCGGACGAGCAGTTCGCCACTCTCTCCGGTGGCACTGGCAAGCCGGCGCAGGTTGGTTTCAACCAGTTGCAGCACGTCGCCGACCGCATCACGGACCTCTACCGCAAGGCCGGCTTCATCGTGGCCACCGCGTTCGTGCCGGCGCAGGACGTGGGTGGCGAGGGCATCGTGCGGCTGGAGGTGCTCGAAGGCACGATCGGCAAGGTCGTGGTCAAGGGCGCCCGGCGTTATCACCCTTGGGCGATCGCTGCGCCGGCCACGAAGCTGCGCGGCAAGGCGTTGCAGAAAAGCGCGGTGGACACCGCGCTGCTGTACGACCGCGACCTGCCCGGCGTGTCGGTGGCCTCGACCTTCCAGCCCGGCGAAAAGACGGGCGAAACCGACCTCATCATGGTGGCGCACGAAGCGAAGCGGCCGTTTACCTTCTCGCTAGGCGCAAACAACTACGGCACCGAGCTTACCGGGCGCTATCGCGCGGAGGCGGGCGTTACCTGGAACAGCCCGCTGGGCATCGGCGACAGTCTGGCCGCCAACGTCAACTACGCACTGGACCCCAACCAGAACGTCTACGGCTCGCTGGTCTATCGGGCGCCCACCGTGGCGGTGCGTGGTCTCAGCGCGGTGATCGGGGCCACCCGCAGCGAATTGCAAATCAATTCCGGCGCTTTCGCCAGGCTGGACGTAAAAGGGCCCAGTTCCTCCTACTTCGGCGGCGCCGATTGGAAGTTCGTCAACACTGACGATCTGAAGATGCTTGGCTCGCTGCACTACATCCGCGAAGAGTCGAAGCTCAAACTCGGTGGCTTCAATTTCCCGCTCTCGGACGAGCGCTTCGACCTGGCCGAGTTGGGCTTCGGCGTGGAGCATACCGACAGGCGCTTCCACGGTGTGGACCTGCTGCAGGTGGCTGTGCGCAAGTCCATCCACGACGACTCGAAGGAGCCGGACCTGGTCAGTCCTGACCACGCGAGCAGCTTCCTATCCACGCGGCTGTCGTACACACGCCTGCAGTTCCTTACCCGTACCCAGCGGCTGTACCTGAAGTTCAACGGGCAGTACAGCAACGACGTGCTGGTGCCACTGGAACAATTCGCGATTGGTGGTCCGGACAGCGTGCGCGCCTACCCGATCGCCGACGCGCTAAGTGCGCGCGGCTATTTCTCCTCGCTGGAGTACCACGTGGACGCGCCGTTCTTTGCCGACAAGGCATCGCCTTTCCGCGGCCGGCCGTGGCGCGAGTTGCTGGAAGTGGAAGCGTTCCTGGACTACGCGCGCGGCTTCCCGGTGGCCAAGGAGCGCGCCACCGGACTCAAGCCAGTGAGCTACAGCGGTGTCGGCGCGGGTTTCGTCTTCCGCCTGCCGTTCTGGCACCACCTGGAATTCCATTTCGATGGCGCCGTGCCATTGGGTAGCCAGAAGGCTTCCGACGACCACGGCTACCACCTGTACGCACGCTTCGGCCTCACGTTCTGACGGACAACGACATGAACACGACTCCCCGCACCTCTCAGCGTCTGTCCCGTCGGCCGGTCGTGCCGGCGCCGGACTTGCCGCGGCTGCGGCAGCAGCGGTTGGCGCTCAGTCTCGCGCTGGCGTTGGGTTCGATGGCATTCTGCAGCGGCACGATGGCGGCAAGCAGCAGCGTGGCGGCGAGCACCATGCCGGTGGGCGGCACGGTGGTGGGTGGCATCGGCTCGATCACGCAAAGCGGCTCCCAGACCGTAGTCAACCAGCAATCCGCGTTGCTGGCGTTGAACTGGCAGAGCTTCAACGTGGGCAAGGATGCCACGGTGCTTTTCAATCAGCCCTCGTTCAACGCGGTGGCCCTCAACCGCATCCTCGACCAGAACCCCAGCCAGATCTTCGGCCACATCCAGTCCAACGGTCAGGTGTTCCTGATCAACACGCACGGCATCATCTTCGGCAGCAGTGCGCAGTTGAACGTGGGCGGCCTGGTCGCCAGCACGCTGGACCTCACGCCGACCGATTTCCTGTCGAACCATTTCAACCTCGACGCGCACGGCGGCAGTGCCGGTGTCGTCAACCACGGCACCATCCAGGCGGCCAGCGGCGGGTCGGTGAGCCTGATCGGCAGCAACGTGCAGAACGACGGCCTGATCGTTGCGAACTACGGTCGCATCAATCTCGACGGCGCCGACCGTGCCGTGCTGGATTTCGATGGCAACGGACTGATCGGCGTGCAGGTCACCGGCGCCCTGCAGCAACGGTTGGCCGCCGACGAAGCCGCGGTGGCGAACAACGGTACGTTGCAGGCCAATGGCGGCACCGTGGTGCTGCAGGCCTCGGCCGCAAAGGACCTGTTCACCAATCTCGTGAACAACAGCGGTGTGATCGATGCCCACGGCATCAGCACCGACGGTGGCGTGGTACGCCTGGTTGGCACCGGCGGCAACGTCCAGAACAGCGGCAGCATCGCTGCCAGCGGAACCTATGGCGGGCGTATCGACTTGCTGTCGGACCGCGACGTGATGGTTACCGGCGGTGCCCTGGATGCTTCGGGCCGCCAGGGCGGCGGGGCCATCCGCGTCGGTGGCGGCGTCCGCGGCGGCGAAGGCCTCATGGTAGCGGCGCGCAGTTACGTCGCGTCGGACGCGACGCTCAACGTCGATGCGGCGGTCAAGGGCGACGGCGGCAGCATTGCAGTGTTTTCCCGGGACAACTCGATCGTTGCCGGTGGCTTGTCTTCGCGCGGAGGCGTCGACGGCGGGGACGGCGGCTTTGTCGAGACGTCGAGCCACGGTGCGCTCACGGTCACCGGCACGCCGCAGGTCACGGCGCGTGGCGTGAAGGGATCGGGCGGCAACTGGCTGATCGACCCGAACAACATCTCCATCGTCGCCGGCAGCGGCAATACCAAGATCAATGCCACCAACCCCTTCGTTACGAGCAACAACGGAGCGTCACTGGGCGTTGACCTGATCACCGCTGCCTTGACTGGCGGCGCCAACGTCACGGTCACGACCGGCAGCAATGGCGCCAACAGCGAACCGGGTGACATCACCCTCAACGCCGACCTCGACTACGACGGCAAAGGGACCAACGCGCTCACGCTCAATGCGGCGCACGACATCGTCCTCAACAACAAGATCTTCGATTCTACGCCGGGCGGCGACGTGCTGAACCTGTCGTTGCTCGCGGGCCACAGCATCTCGCTCAACAACGATATCGCCCTGGGCGGCGGGTCGGCCACGCTGACGGCAACGACTGGCAGCATCTCGCAGACGGCAGGGAAGCTGCTTTCCGGCGGCGCCCTCACGCTCGGTTCGGCTACCGGCATTGGCGCCGGCAGCGCACTGGAGACACGAGTGGATACGTTGACCTTCACCAACAGTGGTGGAGGCGGTGTGGCGCTCAACGATGCCGACGCCCTGACGGTAAGCGGCAACACCCTTTCGGGCGACGTCCACGTCACCGCACGAACCGGAGATCTCACCATCGGCGGTGACGTCAGTTCCGCCGACAAGGTCACTCTGGGTGCAGGGGCGGGCAATGTCGTGCACTCGTCCGGCACGGTCAGCGGCAACGTCGTGCATTTCGACGCCTGGGGAGCCAATGGTTCCATCGGCGCGTCCGGCGCCGTCCTGACCGACGCCTCCCAGCTCAGTTTCGAGGCCAGGGGCACCGGCGCTGTGCAGATCGTCGAAGCCGACGGCGCGGCCGTCAGCGGCACTGCCATCGACGGCGACGTCGCCATCAGCAGCACGAGCGGCGACCTTGCCATCAACGGTGTGCTGAGCACGACCGGCAACGTCACTCTCGATGCGCTCGCGGGCAATCTCTCGCACACTACTGGCTCGGTTGCCGGCAATGTGCTTACGTTCACGGCAGGTGGCGCCAACGGAGCAATCGGCGCTTCGGAGGCCATCCGCACCGATGCCGGCAGCATCGTGTTCAGCGCCAACGGTACCGGTGCCGTCCACATCATCGACGCCAACGGCACCCAGGTCAGCGGTACCGCCGGCAGCGGGGCGGTTGCCATTACCAGTACTGCCGGTGACCTCGGCGTGGCCGGCGCCGGCATCGTTACGCAGGGTGGTGGGGTGACCCTCGAGGCGGCCGGTGGCGATGCGCGCATCAGTATCGACGTGGGCGCCACGGTCGATGTCACCGATGGCAACGGCGTTCCTGCCGGCGCCAACATCAGTCTGGTCACGGATAACGCGGACATTCTCGGCACCCTCGATGCCGGTACTGCCGGCATCGTCGCGATCCGGCAAGCGACCGCGGGCAGGCAGATTTCGCTGGGCAGCGATGAATCGCTCCATCTTGGCGTTACCGATGCCGAGTTCGACCGGATCACGGCGAAAGCCATCGCTATCGGTGACTCCAGCAGCGGCGATCTGACGGTGTATGCGCCGATCGGACCAGCGGCATCGAGCAACCTGTCGTTGCAAAGCGGGGGCACCATCTCCCAGATGGCTGGCGCGACCATCACGACGGGCACGCTCAGCGGCAGTTCTGTCGGCAGCACGATGCTAGACCAGGCCAACCTGATCGGCACGCTGGGCAACTTCAGTGCGGCCGGGTTCGCCCTCACCAATGCGCAGGCGCTGGCAGTGAACGGTCCGGTCAACGGTGGCGCGAGCACTTCGCTGGTCACCACCACGGGTGACCTGGCGATCAACGGGGCAGTGGACGGCACGACGACCACGCTGACCTCGGCCGGCGCGATTACCGAGGGCGCTAGTGGCGTCATCACCGCCGACGCGCTGACTGGCAGTTCCGTCGGCAACACCACGCTGAGCCGATCCAACCAGGTGGCGGCACTGGACACGTTCACCAGCGGTGGCGACTTCGCCTTCAACGATGCGCAGACCCTGACGGTGAACGATGCGCCGTCGGTCAACGGCGGGCTGGGTAATCTCACCCTGACCACCACCGGGGCCGGTTCGGATCTGATCCTGGCCAGCGATCTGGTCGGCAACACGGTGACCCTGGGGGCGGGTCACGACATCAGCCAGAGCGTCGGCTCGATCACCGCGCTCACCCTGACCGGCAGTTCAGCCGGCAGCACGGCGCTCACCGGCATCAACCAGATCAGCACGCTGGGCAGCTTCAGTGCGGCCGGGTTCAGTTTGACCAATGCGGGGGCGCTGACGGTCACCGGCGGGGTCAACGGTGGTGCAAGCACGACGCTGACCACGACCACAGGTGACCTGGCGATCAACGGCGCCGTCATTGGCACCACGGTCACGCTGACCTCCGCTGGCGCGATCACCGAAGGCACCAGTGGCGTCATCACCACCGATACCCTGGCGGGCAGTTCGACCGGCGCGACCACGCTCAACGGCGCCAACCAGATCGGTACGCTGGGCAGCTTCAGTGCGGTCGGTTTCAACCTGACCAACGCGCAGGCCCTGGCGGTCGCTGGCCCGATCGACGGCGGCGCGAGCACCTCGC
>NZ_JBHZGL010000034.1:0-516 GCF_051900415.1 Frateuria sp. GZRR35 | reverse complement strand
GCTGGCGGGACATTACCTGACCCTGCTCGAAGCCGTAGTCGCAGCGCCGCAGGCCCGCCTGTCGGCGCTGGAGATGGTGCCGCCGGAGGAGCGCGCACGTCTGCGCGAGCCTTACGGCGAACGCACCTCGATCGCCATGGACCGTTGCCTGCCACAGCTGTTCGAGGAGCGCGCCGCCGCCACGCCGGACGCGCCCGCGCTGCGCTACGAAGACCAGACGCTGAGCTACGGTGAACTGAACCGGCGCGCCAACCGGCTGGCCCATCACCTGCGCACCCACGGGGTGGGTCCCGAGCGGATCGTGGCGGTGTGCCTGGAGCGCTCGATCGAGCTGGTGGTGGGGCTGCTGGCCGTGCTCAAGGCCGGCGGCGCCTACCTGCCGATCGACCCGGCCTGTCCGCCGGAACGCCTGGCCTACATGCTGGAGGACGCCAAGCCGGTGGCGGTGCTGACCCAGCAGAGCGTGCGCGAGCGCATTCCGCAAGGTGACTTCGCGCGGGTTTCGGTGGATGAGGG
>NZ_JBHZGL010000033.1:0-618 GCF_051900415.1 Frateuria sp. GZRR35 | reverse complement strand
GCGACCACGCTCAACGGCGCCAACCAGATCGGTACGCTGGGCAGCTTCAGTGCGGTCGGTTTCAACCTGACCAACGCGCAGGCCCTGGCGGTCGCTGGCCCGATCGACGGCGGCGCGAGCACCTCGCTGACCACCACCACGGGCGACCTGGCGATCAACGGTGCGGTGAGTGGCACGACGACCACGCTGACCTCGGCCGGTGCGATCACCGAAGGCGCTGGCGGTGTCATCACTGCCAACAGCCTGGCCGGCAGTTCGGCCGGGGCGACCACGCTCAACCGTGCCAACCTGATCGGCACACTGGGTAGCTTCACGGCAGGGAATTTCGCGCTGACCAACGCCCAGTCGCTGGCGGTGACCGGCCCGGTCAACGGCGGTGCGAGCACCTCGCTGACGACCACCACGGGCGACCTGGCGATCAACGGTGCAGTGAGTGGCACGACGACCACGCTGACCTCGGCCGGCGCGATCACCGAAGGCGCCAGTGGCACCCTCACGGCCGGTACGCTGACCGGAAGTTCTGCCGGCAGCACTACGCTCAACGGCGCCAACCTGATTGGCACGCTGGGCAGCTTCACGGCCGCCAACTTCGCCCTGACCAACGCGCAGGCGCTGGCG